>CASEVW010000174.1 GCA_949291395.1 uncultured Oscillospiraceae bacterium
CCAGATGTACAGCGCGTAAGGGATGTGCACGATCTTCTGCGCCTGTTCCGAAAGGCGCAGGATCAGCTCAAAGTCCTGGCTGCCGTCGTATTCCGCCCGCTCGCCCCCGCCGGTCTTTTCAAACAGTGTGCGGGAAAAGGCGGTGAGATGGGTGATGTAGTTGCAGCCCCGCAGATAGTCCGGCGCAAAGTCCGGCTTGAAGTGGTAGTCCACCAGGTTTTTCAAGTCCGCCGTCAGCACGATCTCGTCGGAGTACACAAGGTCCGCCCCCTCGGCGGCGGCTTTGGCCACCTCAAACAGGGCGTTTTTGTACAGCAGGTCGTCGTGGTCCAGCAGGGTCAGCCAGTCGCCGTCCGCCAGGGCAAAGCCCGCGTTGGTGTTGCCGGCGATGCCCTCGTTTTTCTCCAGCTTTTTGTAGAGGATGCGCCCGTCCGCCTGGGCATAGCGCCGGGCGGTCGCGCCCACCTGGGCGTGGGCGTCATCCGAGGCGTCCGCCAGCACCAGCTGCCAGTTTTGATAGCTCTGGCCGGTGACGCTTTCGATCATCTGCTTTAAAAAGGGCAGCGGGGTGTTGTACAGCGGCACCACCACGCTGATCTTGGGCCCGCCGGGCACCCCCGCCTGGCGCTGGCGCTTGAGCATCCGCCGGGTGGGCAGGTCGGCCCGGTACTGCCAGGTATCCCGGTGCAGGGCCAGGTTCACCCGGAAGCTGATCTCCCGCCAGAGGGCCTCGGCCCCCTCCTCCCGGGCCACCTGGGCGCACCAGGCAGCCACCTGCCCGATGTGGGCCGGGTCCAGCAGGCGCTTGACCATGCCGCCCACGCTGTCTTTCTGGGCCACGTCCGCGGGCAGCGGCTGGACCTTGTTGTCTTTTGCCATTGGCTTTGCACATCCCTTTTGAAAACAGCCAAGCGCGGGCGCGGGTCGTCTGCGCGCCGCCTTGGCTGCGTTTGTTTTTTGTTTGGTTTACGCGTCCCGGGTGGTCTGCTTGTAAGCCTCGCAGACCTCCTGGGTGGGGCCGTTCATCTTGATGCGGCCGTGTTCCAGCCAGGCCACCTTGTTGCACATCCGCTCGATCTGCTCGATGGAATGGCTCACCAGGATCACCGTGGTGCCGCCGCTCATCAGCTTCTGCATCCGCTGCTCGCACTTTTCCTGGAACAAAAAGTCGCCCACCGCCAGGATCTCGTCCGCAATGAGCACGTCCGGCTTGGTGATGGTGGCCACCGCAAAGGCCAGGCGGGCCACCATGCCGCTGGAGTAGTTTTTCAGCGGCACGTCCAAAAAGTCTTTCAGCTCGCTGAATTCCACGATCTCGTCAAAATGGGCGTCGATGTACTTGGGGCTGAAGCCCAGCACCGTGCCGTTCAGGTAGATGTTCTCCCGGGCGGTCAGGTCCATATCGAAGCCGGCGCCCAGCTCGATGAGGGGGGCCACGGTGCCGTGCACCTTGCAGCTGCCGCTGCTTGGCTTGTACACGCCGGAGATGATCTTCAGCAGGGTGGATTTGCCGCTGCCGTTCAGCCCGATCAGGCCGTAAAAATCGCCGGGCTGCACCGTAAGGCTCACGTCTTTCAGGGCAAAAAACTCATCGAACCGCAGCTTGCCCTTCACCAGCTGCAAAAAATATTCCTTTAAGCTCTCGCTTTTCTCCTTGGCCAGGTTAAAGCGCATGGAAACGTTGTTTACTTCAATGATCGGCTGCTGCATGCTGCGGCCTCCTTACATATACAGGACGAACTTGTCCTGGGTCTTTTTGAATACCAGCAGGCCCAGCGCCAGCATGGCCAGCGCCCAAAGGCCGCACACCGCCACCTGCCCCAGGCTCAAAAGCTGGCCGTACTGCACCGTGTCACGGAAGGCGGTGATGTACTGGTAGATGGGGTTCAGGCCGATCAGCGCTTCCAGCAGGGGGCTGCCGAACTGTTCCGGGGTGTAGAAGATGGCGGAGAACCACATCAGGATGGTGGTGAACACCTCCCACAGATGGATCACGTCCCGGAAGAACACCGCCAGGGCCGCCAGCACCATGCCGATGCCAAGGCAGAACACCGCCAGGGTGACCAGCGGGTAAACGCCCAGCAGGATGGTGGGGTGCAGCGGCGCGCCGGTGATGAGCATCACGATGATGAGGGCGATGAAGCTGAACATGCAGTTCACCAGGCCAAAGCAGACCTTCTGCAGCGGGAAGATGTATTTGGGGATGTACACCTTGCGCAGCAGCATGGCGTTGTTCATCACGCTGGACATGGCCATGGTGGTGGATTCCCGGAAGAAGTTGAACAGCAGCTGACCGATGACCAGATACACCGCGTAGTTGTCGATGCCCTCGCCCCGCATGTTGCGCATCAGGGTGTTGAAGATCACGAACATCACCGCACACATCATCAGCGGGTTCAAAACGCTCCAGGCAACGCCCAGCACGCTGCGGCGGTATTTCAGCTTGAAATCGCGGCTGATCAGGTTATACAGCAGATACCGGTACCGCAGAAAATCCTGGATATACAGTTTCAGCATAAAACGCTCCCTCACCACTTGTCAAAGTATTCAAAGGTCTGCTGGGCAAAAGGGGTATGCTTTTTGTCCTTTTCGCTCAGCAGGTAGTCGCAGCCGCAATCCGGCCACTGGATGTTCACGGTGGGGTCGTTGTAAGGGATGCCGCCCTCCGCCGTGGGGTCGTAATAATCGGTGCATTTGTAGCAGAACTCGGCCTCGTCGCTGAGCACCAAAAAGCCGTGGGCAAAGCCCTTGGGCACATAGAACTGCTTTTTGTTCTCCTCACTCAAAACGACGCCCACCCATTTGCCGAAGGTGGGGCTGTGGGGGCGGCAGTCCACCGCCACGTCGAACACTTCGCCTTTGGTCACCCGCACCAGCTTGCCCTGGGTGTGCTGTTTTTGAAAATGCACGCCCCGCAGCACGCCCCGGCTGGACCGGGACTGGTTGTCCTGCACGAATTCATCGGTGATGCCTGCGGCGGCAAACTCCTCTTTCTGGAAGGTCTCCATAAAATAGCCCCGGGCATCCCCGAACACGGTGGGCTCGATCACAAGCACGCCGGGCAGCTCGGTCTTGGTAAAGGTGAATTTTCCCATTGTTCTCTGTCTCCTTGTCTTTGGCCCAAAGGGATGGGGGCCTTATCAGTTTTGACGGGCGATCTCGTCCCGGAAGGCCTGGTAATCGCGGATGTACTCGCCGCCGTCATAATGCTCGCTGGAAAGCACCAGCAGCACGCTGTCCGGCGAAAAATCGTACATATCCTTCCACACCATGCGGGGGATGTAAATGCCGGTGTTGGGCTGGTCCAGGCAGTACACCTGCTGGCGGCCCAGGCCGTCGTCCACCCGCACCTTGCTTTTGCCCGCCACGTTGATGAGCACGAACTCGCTGTTCCGGTTGGCGTGCTGGCCCCGCATCACGGTGGCGTCGCTGCCGTAGATGTAGAACACCCGCTGGATGGCGAAGGGCACATGGACGCCCCCTTCCACCACCACAAGGCTGCCCCGCTCGTCGCCCAGGTCCGCAAAGCGCAGCATCCTCACCTGATCGTAATTTTCGTTTTTCGTCATGTTATGGCTCCCATTCGTTGATGGCCTGGATCACGTAGGCCTGTTCCTGCTCGGTCATGCCGTTGTACATGGGCAGGCTGAGCACCTCGTCGGCATAGCGCTCGGCAATGGGGAAGTCCCCCTTGTGGAACCCCAGATAGCCATACGCCTCGGACAGGTGGGGCGGGATGGGGTAATGGATGATGGTGCCGATGCCTTTTTCTTTTAAGTAAGCCGCCAGCGCGTCCCGGCCCTGGGGCAGATGGACCACATACTGGTGCCAGGTAGAATCCGCGCCGGGGCGGATCCTGGGCAGCTGCACATGGGGATTCTTCAATTCGCTGTTATAGCGCCGGGCGATCGCCTGGCGCTCGGCGTTGAAGTCCTCCAGGTGGGTCAGCTTTACCCGCAACAGGCCCGCCTGCAGCTCGTCCAGCCGGGAATTGGTGCCCACCACCTGGTTGTGGTAGCGCTTCTCGCTGCCGTAGTTGCGGTACACCCGAAACTTCTGGGCAAGCTCTGCATCATTCGTCACGATGCAGCCCGCGTCGCCAAAAGCGCCGCAGCCCTTAGTGGGGTAAAAGGAAAAGCAGCCCACGTCCCCAAAGGTGCCCACGGTCTGGCCCTGCCAGTGGTTGCCGTGGCTCTGGGCGCAGTCCTCCACCACCCGCAGGCCATGGGCCTTGGCAATGGCCATGATCCTGGTCATGTCGCAGGCCTGGCCGTACAGATGCACCGCCAGGATGGCCTTGGTGCGGGGGGTGATGGCGGCCTCGATCTTGTCCGCATCAATGTTGTCGTATGCGTCCGGCTCCACGAACACGGGAGTCGCCCCGTTCATGGAGATGCCCATCACACAGGCGATGTAGGCGTTGGAGCAGACGATCACCTCGTCCCCTTCGCCGATGCCCAGCAGCCGGAAGCTGATCCACAAAGCGTCCAGCCCGCTGGCAAGGCCCACACAGTGCTTTGCGCCGATGTAGGCCGCCCACTCCCGCTCAAAGGCCTCCACCTCGCGGCCCAGCACATACCAGCCGCTGCGCAGTACCTGAATGGCTTTTTCCTCGTATTCCGCCGCGTGCAGGCTGTATTGACGGCCCAGATCGTTGGGCATGATATTCATCAAGGCGATCCCTCCCGGTGCTCTGCCGGGCATGCCGCCCGGCCAATAATATCCACTGTATATTTTACCCCATCCAGCGGCAAAGCGCAACCAAAAAACGCTGTATTCTTGGCAATGGTTCTTGTTTTCCCGTTTGCATTTTGGGTATTTTGCTCAAAAACAGCAAAACGCCCGCCTGAACTTGGGACAAGTTCAGGCGGGCGTTGTCAAAGATCACAAGGCGTTACCGGCGGCGGGGCAGATCGGTGCGGGAATCATAGCCTTCGCTGGGGCGCTGCTCCCATTCCGGCAGCTGCACCGGCACCGGCTCGGTCTGACCCCGGGTGATGATCTTCAGGTCCGGGGGCACGCCGGTGGAGCGGGTCTTGCGGGCCACAAAGCGGCGCAGGCCGCCCTCCCGCTGAATGGTGCGCACCGCAAACAGCACCACCAGGGCCATGGCCGTCACCCCAAGGCCGATGCCCAGGGCGTCCAGGCTGTTGTCCCGGGCTTTTTGGGGAATGTAAGTGCTGGCGGCTAGCACCTCTTCCAGGCCGCTCACCTCCAGCTGCACGGTGCCCAAAAGGGTGGGCTGCAATGTGTTCTCCGCCAGCGTGTAGGTGACGGTGGCCTCAAAGGGCTGGCCCAGCACATACCGCTCCGGGATGCTGTACTCCACCGTCACGTCGTCGGCGGTGAAGGCATCGTTCAGCAGCACCCGGGCCCCCTGGGCCGATTTGACGGTCACGTCCCCCAGGCTCTCGTTGCCGCCGCCCACCAGGGGCACGGTGTGGCTCTCCTCCCCGGCGGGCAGCTCCACCCGCTTATAGTGGGCGAAGGCGTAGTCCAGCAGCGCGCCGGTATCCTTGAAGTTGTCGTTCAGATGCTGGGACTTGAGCACCACCGAGATCAGGGTCATATCCCCCTGCTTTGCGTAGCCCACATAGGTGTAGCCCGCCTGGTCGTGGAAGCCGCTCTTGCCGCCCAGCACATAGTCCCGGTAGATGGCCGGGCCGCCCACCCGCAGCCAGTCGGTGCAGTGAAAGGCCCGTTCCGGCTGCATGTTGGTGGCCGCCATGCGCCATTCCTCGGTGCGGGTGAACACGTCCAAGAAGCCCGGCTGGCTCAGCGCCCAGCGGGTCAGGTTGGCCATGTCCCGGGCAGTGGTGTAGTGCTGCTCATCGTGCAGGCCGTGGGGATTAGCGTAGTGGGTGTTGGTCAGGCCCAGCTCGGCGGCTTTGGCGTTCATCTTGTCCACGCCGCTTTGGATGGTGCCGTCCTCCCCAAAATACTCCGCCAGGGCGTTGGCGCCGTCGTTGGCGCTTTCCAGCTCGGTGCCGTAGATCACGTCTTCCAGCGTGACCACCTCGCCGGGCAAAAGGGCGATGTGGGTGGAGTTGGCCTCCATGCTGTGGGCCACGTCGTAGTCGATGGTCAGCTGGGTGGTCCAGTCGCCCTGGGCTTTTTCCATGGCAAGGCCCAGGGTCATGATCTTGGTGATGGAGGCGGGATACAGCACCTGGTCGGGATTTTTTTCCATGATGATCTGGCCGGTTTCGGCATCCATCACCACATAAGCCTCACAGGTCACCTGGGGCAGGTCCTCGGCGGCGGCCGCCGGGGCCAAAAGGCTGGCCCCCAGCAGGGCGGCAGCCAATATCGAAAACAGTTTTTTCAAACCGAATACATCCTTTGCGCGTTTTTCCGTTGGTTTGGCTTTTCCGTTTTTTCTTGTAATATTTTATCAGAATAGCAGACTCTGAAATATTATAACGTACCGTCCCGCCCACATTCAAGCCCTGCACAAAAATTCCATATTTTTTGCCCCGCCGGGCCAGGCTGTGCGCTTCGTGCTATAATGGCAGTATCCTATTCCAAGGCCGCCTTTGCGGCAGAAAGGAACCGTTTTATGGCAAACGCCTCCCTCACCGAACAAAAGGCCGCCCTGCGTGCCGCCGCCCGCCGGTATCTGGCCCAAAACGCCCCTGCCCTGTCCGAAGCATGGGGCCGGGCCATGGCGGAGACCTTGACCGCCCATCCCCTTTGGCAGGGCGGCGGGCCGGTGTTCTGCTTTGTGAGCACGAAAACGGAACCGGACACCCGGCCGCTGCTGTGCCGGGCGCTGGCCGAGGGCCGTGTGCTCTGCGTGCCCCGCACCGGGCCGGAGGGCTTTATGGAAGCGGTGCCCATCCCCGCGCTGGATGTGCTGCGGCCGGCCCGGTTCGGCCTGCTGGAG
>CASEVW010000175.1 GCA_949291395.1 uncultured Oscillospiraceae bacterium
CGTTGCCGGGGTCCTGCACCCGTTCCAGCGCCAAAAAGCGGCCGTTGCGGGCCAGGTCCGCAAAGCGGGCGGCGGGCTGGCCGAACACCGCGAACACCCCCTGATTCGACTGGGTGCCCGCCAGCTTTTCGGCCACATGGTCCTGCACCAGGTACTGCTCGCAGGAGAACGCCTGCAAAGCAGGGGTCTTTTCCAGCGCTTTCTGGGTATAAAATATTACCTTTATAGGGCAGGAGCGGGCAAGTTCCAGGCAGAGCTTTAAGCCCTCCGCGAAGAAAGCTTTTTCTTCAAGGCGGAAGGCTGCGCTTTGGGCCAGTTTGCAGGCATATTTTATTTTGCCGTTTTCACGGCTGGTAATGCGTTCTGGCATATTTGTTCAGTTCCCTTTATGGCTATATACAAAGCGACGCCCGTGCGCGTGCGCGGGCGTTGCTTGTGTTTTGTATCGAGATCACAGAGCCTTCTTGGCGGTCTCCACCAGAGCGGTGAAGGAAGCGGGGTCGTTGATCGCCATCTCGCTCAGCATCTTGCGGTTCAGCTCGATACCAGCCTTCTTCAGGCCGTTCATGAAGGTAGAGTAGTTCATGCCCTGAGCGCGAACAGCGTTGTTGATGCGGGTGATCCACAGGTTGCGGAACTGGCGCTTCTTCAGCTTACGGCCAACGAAAGCGTAGTTGCCGCTCTTCATGACCTGCTGCTTGGCCATCTTAAAATGCTTGGACTTGCTGCCAAAGTAGCCCTTGGCCAGTTTCAGGGTCTTCTTTCTGCGTTTGCGGGTCATCATAGCGCCTTTGATACGTGCCATTGTTTATGTCTCCTTTACAGTCACAATCTAAAAAGTTGAAAGTCCGGTCTAAGCCAAAAACGATGCTTAGGCGTAGGGCAGCATGGCCTTCACGGCAGCTGCGTTGGTCTTGTCGGCGTAGGCGTTCTTACGCATGCCGCGCTTGAGCTTGGTGCTCTTCTTGGTGAGGATGTGGCTGTGGTAGGCGGGACCGCGCTTTACTTTACCGTTTTTGGTCAGCTTGAAACGCTTTTTCGCACCGGAGTGAGTTTTGATCTTAGGCATTGTAATTTCCTCCTAAATTTAAATTACTTCTGGCTGGGTTTGGGGCTCATGAACATCTGCATGCTGCGGCCCTCCAGCTTGGGCTGTTTATCCACCACTGCGTCAGGCAGCGCCTCGGCGAAGCGCTTTTCCACTTCCAGGCCAAGATTGGTGTGCGCCATCTCGCGGCCGCGGAACCGGATGGACACCTTGATCTTGTGGCCGGCCTTGATGAACTTGGCGGCCTGGTTGACCTTGGTGTTGAAGTCGTTCGTGTCGATGTTCAGAGAGAGGCGGATCTCCTTGATCTCGATGACCTTCTGGTTTTTCTTGGCCTCTTTCTCACGCTTCTGCTGTTCGAAGCGGTACTTGCCGTAGTCCAGGATCTTACACACGGGGGGGACCGCCTGGGGGGCGATCTTCACCAGGTCCAGATCCTGCTCTTCGGCCATGCGCAGCGCCTCGCGGCTGGACATAACGCCCAGCTGGCTGCCGTCCGCACCGATCAGGCGGATCTCTTTGTCACGAATGCCCTCGTTGATCTCAAGCTCTTTTTTGCCGTTCGTAGCGATGTGGATACACCTCCAATTTGATTTGTTCAAAACTGTGATAAAATGAAACGCGGCCGCCAGATCGGCAGCCGCGCACTGATACACGCAAAGGACCCGCTTTTGAAAACGGATCGTCGCACATATGACCCGGGCCCCATCTGGGCCGCAAGGTGAGCACGGCGGCTAAACCGGTTGCTGCTTTCTTTACCTGGCTAGTATACCACGCCCAGCCGCCGCCGTCAAGGGGGAAGTTTGAACTTTTTTTGCACCCGCCGCCCGGGCCTTGCGGCGGCAGCATTTTTGCTTTTTCCCTGCCCTGCTGCGGGCTTGTACAGTATTGCTATAAGGCATGCCGTTCCTTTGTCGATCTTTCTGATTGACGGTCAGCAACGCCAAATGTTATAATTTATAGTAGTAAAGTTTTAAATAGAACACGGATATCAAAGAGGACATTATGGATCGATTCATCTCTATCAATCAAAAAAGGCTGAACTATCTCCTTCTTTTTATCAGCTTCCTTGTCTATTTTAAAATTTTTTGGTTTTTATATTCCTATATTACGTTTTCATTGCTTTCCTTGCCACTGGAAGCAACGACCATTTTAGATATCATCTTCTTATTTATCTTTTTCTTAACATTCATCCCTTGTTCTTTCTTTATCAAATCGATCCTATTAAAATTTTTAAGCAGGTGATCTTATGGAAATTTTAACGATCTTGTTCCTTTTGCTGAATCTGGCCGCCCTTGGCGTGCTGATCTACCTGGCGGTGCTGTTGATCAAAGCCCTCAAAAAATATCTGGCTTCTAACCAGTCGAACACGGGCAAATGATCTGGCCCGGAGGCCCCAACCCCTGAATGCAAGCGGCATTCTTCCCCGCTGCAAACAATGTACGAAAGGCTGGGCTGGCTTTATGAAACAGGCAAAACTTGCGGCAGCGGTTTTGTTGCTCTTCGCTTTGCTGTTCAGCACCGGTTGTTCCGCCGTGAACAGCGCACCCGCTTCTTCCCAGGAATCTTTTTCGGCATCCTCTTCCCTGTCCTTGGACGGGGAACCCCCCGGCCAGCCCTATGAATGGGAGCAGGTCTCCCTTACCCAAAGCGATGCCGTGGAGTATGACGTTCCCGGGCTTTACCAGGGCCGGGAGGTTGTGTTTCCCTTTGGCGTGCGGGGGGATATGACGGCCTGCTTTTCCTGCGTGCCCAACGAGAACGCCTACGATACCTCCTGCGTGGAAAGCGTGTTTCTCTACTCCGTGTCGCAGGATGCCCTGTTGCAGGAGATCGAACTGGGGCACCGGTATCTGGACTGTGCCATTGCGGACCACAGCGAAAGCACCGACCTTTTGCTGTTTTTGCAGAACGATGACCTGGAATATTATCTGGCCTGGTACCGCTGGGACTATTCCGAAAACCTGCTGAAACAGGTGATGGAGTTCCCCTGCCCGCAGGAGGAGTTTGCCAATTGGACGCTGCTGAAATTTGCGGACGAACCAAAGCTGGTGTTCTACGATGCAGAGCAAAACAAGCTGTTTTGCCTTTCCTCGCAAAACGAACGGACCGAAATCGCGGATCTAAAGGGCGAAGAACTGGCGGACCTGCGGCTGAGCAGCAACGGCACGGAACTTTTGCTGCTGGAGGCCTTCGGAGAAAAGGCCCGGGTCTGCGTATACAAAAACGGCGAACGGTACCGCTTTCGCGAACTGGCGCCGAACGAGGATATCTATTCCGTCCATCTATTGCAAAACGGCGTGCTGCTGAATCTTCAATCCCAGGTCCAGCAGCATTTCGAATACCGGCTGGTCTGGTGGCCCTTTGAGGGCGAGGAATCTTCCCTCCCGGTGAACGCGCTGTACCGGGGCGTTTCCAATGAAACAGACAGCGTGGCCTTTATGGAATTTGCCCAGCAAAACGCCGTGCTGCACCGGGTCACCATCCAGGACGGCAGATGCCTCATGGAAAGCCTGCCGTTGAGCGCCGATTTTTCCACCCTGCCCCAGATGCTCTTGATGGATGATGCCTCGGGCAAGGCTTGCAGCCAGGCGTGCAGCCTCTTTGTTGCCGACAGCCAAAAAATGCTGTTTGTATCCTGATAACAGAAAGAAGAAGGTTGTATAAACGTCGTGCCGGGGAGCTGCCTTTTAACGGTGATCCTGACCGGAGCTACCCTTGCCAGCCCAATCTACGCCGCCGAACTCACCCCTCTGGCCCGATGGCGGTCTGCCCGGCCTGCGGGCGGGAATGCACCGATCTGACCTTTGTGGCCTCCAGCAAAAATGGGACCGAGGAGACCGACTGCGCCCACCGTGCCTATGGGTATGACCTGACGGAACATGAGGTGGACGTTTACCAGGCGGTCTGCCACGACTGCCCCTCCATGGCGGACTGGCAGTCGGTGCAGGAGGGCGCTTTGGAGCCGGATTATCCCTTTACCGTGACCCAGGCCCGGCAAACGGTGACCTGCCACGGCCGGAACGCCGTTTGAGCCAGCACTGAGAAAAGCTGTTGCCGCAGCATCCCGACCGATACAAACAAACCGCCCCCTTGCAGGGAATCTTCTCTGCAAGGGGGCGGTTTTTCTTTTATTATTCCTCCGGCGGGATGTCGATCTCCCGGCCCAGGGAGAAGCTGTACAGCGTCAGCCGGGTGACGGGTTTCGGGAACCGCCGCCGGATGGCCGCCGCATACAGCAGCAGCTGGGGCCGGTAGGCGGCGACGAACTGCTCGGGGGTCTTGTGCCGGTCGGTCTTGTAGTCCACCAGCTCGATGTGATCCTCAAATTCCAGCACCACGTCCGCCACGCCCTGCACCAATACCTGGGCCGGGCCGTAGTCCGCCGTTTTGTCCACGGCGGCCCGGGCGGCGGGCAGCGCCGTGATGAAATCGTACTCCCGCAGGATGCGCTGGGCCTGTTTCATCCGGGCGAACAGCGGCCCGGCAAAGAACTGCCGCAGTTTGGCAAAATCCATCTTTTCATAAAGGGCCCCGTCCAGCAGCTTTGCCTCCACCTGCCGCTTTGCCTCCCCTTCCGGGTCGGCGGCTGCGGCCAGCAGGTCGGCATGCTGCAAAAAGGCGTGCAGGGCGGTGCCCCGCTCGGCGGCGGTAAGGCCCTCCTTGTACAAAAAGCTGGGCCGTTCCAGCGTTACGTCCTCCGCATCGTGCACCAGGGCCGTCACGCTCACCTTGGCCGGCACCTGGGTGAGGGCCGCCCCCGGGTAGCGCCAGGCAAGGCGCTGCTCCACCGCCGCCAAAAAGGCCTCGTCCGGGTCGGCGGTGGGCAGGCTCAC
>CASEVW010000176.1 GCA_949291395.1 uncultured Oscillospiraceae bacterium
AGCCTGGAACTGGCCGCCAAGGGCGCTCCCGCCGGGGAGCAGCAGGCCGCCCAGGCCCGCCGGGCCGAGGCTCAGCAGCGGCTGGAGGCGCTTCTGTGCCAAAACGGCTACGGTCCCGGCAGCCTGGATCCCAAATACGGCTGCCCCAACTGTAAAGACACCGGCATGGTGAATGGCAAGCTGTGCCCCTGCGTGGGCAAGCTGGCCCGGGAGCTGCGCCGCCAGGAGATCAGCGAGGAATCCCCCCTGAGCCTGTGCAGCTTTGACTCCATGGACCTGAGCCTTTACCCTAACGTGAAGGATCCGGCCACCGGCGAGAGCGTGCGCCTGCTGATGCAGGAAAACCTGGAATTTCTGCGGGCCTACGCCGAAGGCTTTGATATGAAGAGCGTGAACCTGCTGCTGTGTGGAAACGCCGGCCTGGGCAAGACCCACGCCGCTCTGGCCATTGCCCAAACGGTGCTGGAAAAGGGCTACAATGTGGTATATATCAGCTCCCAAAGCCTGTTCAGCCAGCTGGAACGGGAACGTTTTGCCGATTCCTCTCCCCTTTTGGAGGCGGTGATGGAAGCGGATCTGCTGATCCTGGACGATCTGGGCACCGAGTATGTGAACCCCTACATGCTCAGCTGCTTTTACAACCTTTTGAACACCCGCCTTTTGGAAAACCGCCCCACCGTGTACACCACCAACATCGTGGACGGCAAGGCCTTTGAGGCCCGGTATACCGAAAAGATCGCCAGCCGCCTGGGCGGCAGCTGCGAACCGGTGATCTTTTTGGGCGAGGACATCCGCAAACTGAAAAACATGTAATAGAAAAACAGGCCCGCCGCATCCCTTTGATTCGAGGATGCGGCGGGCCTGTTTTATTTGCAAAAATTTATTCGATGCCGGTCACTCCGTAGCCGGCTTCGGTCACGGCGTTTTTCAGCGTCTCGTCCGCCACGTCAGCGGTGAGGGTGACCCGGGCGCACTTGCCCTCCAGGTCCGCCTTGGCGCTCACGCCGTCGATGGCGTTCAGGGCCTTTTCCACATGGGCGGTGCAGTGGTTGCACATCATGCCTTCGATATGAATGATCTTTTCCATTGTTGTTGCTCCTTTCGGGATCTCCACCGAGATAGTTTGAATGGTATCATTTGCAGCAGGCTGGGCGCTTTCGTCCGCCTGTTTTGCCTTGAAGAAGTTGAGCCGCAGGGCGTTGGACACCACACACACGCTGGACAGGCTCATGGCAGCCGCGCCCAGCATGGGGTTGAGCACCAGGCCGAAGCCGTACAGCAGGCCCGCCGCCACCGGGATGCCGATGCTGTTGTAGAAGAACGCCCAGAACAGGTTTTCCCGGATGTTCCGGATCACCGAGCGGGACAGCCGCAGCGCGTTCACCAGGTCCCACAGGTCGCTCTTCATCAGCACCACGTCGGCGCTTTCGATGGCCACGTCGGTGCCTGCGCCGATGGCGATGCCCACGTCAGCCCGGGCCAGGGCCGGGGCGTCGTTCACGCCGTCGCCCACCATGGCCACCTTATGGCCCTGCTCCTGCAAGGCGCGCACCTGGGCTTCCTTGTCTTGGGGCAGCACCTCGGCCACCACCTTCTGGATGCCCAGCTGCTGCTGGATGGCTGCCGCCGTGCGGGCGTTGTCGCCGGTGAGCATCACCACCGACAGGCCCATGGCCTGCAGCTCCTTCACCGCCGCCGCGCTGGTGGGCTTTACCGGGTCGGCTGCCGCCACGATGCCCAGCAGGCGGCCCTGGCTGGCAAAGTAGAGGGGCGTTTTGCCCTGCCGGGCCAGCTCGTCCGCCGTCTGGGTCACTTCGCCCAGGTCCACCCCCTGCTCCTGCATCAGCCGGGCATTGCCCGCCAGATACTCCACGCCTTCCAGCGTGGCCCGCAGGCCCCGGCCGGGCAGGGCTTCGAACTGCTCGGGGGCCGGCAGCACCGCATCCCCCGCCGCGTTCAGGATCGCTTCCGCCAGCGGATGTTCGCTGGGCTTTTCCAGACTGGCCGCCAGGCCCAACAGCTCGCCCTGGCTCTGGCCCGCCAGGGGGATCAGGTCGGTGAGCACCGGCTGGCCCTTGGTGATGGTACCGGTCTTATCCAGCACCACGGTGTCGATCTTATGGGCGTTTTCCAGGGATTCGGCGTTTTTGTAAAGAATGTTCATGCGGGCGCCTTTTCCAGTGCCCACCATGATGGCCACCGGGGTGGCCAGACCCAGCGCACAGGGGCAGCTGATGACCAGCACCGAGATGGCACGAGCCAATGCGAACTCCAACCCCTGGCCCAGGAACATCCAGGCCACAAAGGTGACGATGGCGATCACCATCACCGTAGGCACAAAGATGCCGCTGACCTTATCCGCCAGCTTGGCGATGGGGGCTTTGGTGGCGGCGGCGTCCTGCACCAGGGCGATGATCTGGGCCAGGGTGGTGTCCTCGCCCACCTTTTGGGCCTGGAAGGTGAAGCTACCCGCCTTGTTGATGGAGGCGGCCACCACCTTGTCCCCCGCGCCCTTTTCCACCGGGATGCTCTCGCCGGTGATGGCGGATTCGTCCACGCTGGACATGCCGCTGAGCACCACGCCATCCACCGGGATGCGCATGCCCGGCTTGATGACCACGGTGTCTCCGATGGCCACCTCTTCCGCCGGGATCTCCACTTCCCGGCCTTCCCGCAGCACGAGGGCGGTCTTGGGCGCCAGGTCCATCAGCGCCTTGATGGAGGCGCTGGTCTTGCCCTTGGCCCGGGCTTCCAGGAATTTGCCCAGGGTGATGAGGGTCAGGATGGTGCCGGCGGATTCAAAGTACAGGTCCATCCGGTACTGGTCCACCAGGGCCGTGTCTCCCACGCCCAGGCCCCAGCCGATGCGGTAGAGGGCGAACAGGCCGTACACCACCGCCGCACCGCTGCCCAGGGCGATCAGGCTGTCCATATTGGGGCTGCGGTGCCACAGGCTCTTGAAGCCCACCTGGAAGAACTTGCGGTTCAGATACATAATGGGCAGCACCAGCAGCAGCTGGGTGAGCGCAAAGGGGATGGCCCCCTCCCGCCCGTGCATGAAGTAGGGCAGCGGCGCGCCCATCATGTGCCCCATGGACACATACATCAGCGGCACCAAAAACACCAGCGACCAGATCAGCCGCTTTTTCATGTCCGCCAGTTCCAGCTGCACCGGGTCCGGGCCGGGATCCGCCTTGGCTTTCTGTCCGCTGTGGGCCGGGGCCACCGGGCTCGCCCCATATCCCGCCTCTTTCACCGCTTCGCAGATGGCATCGGCATCCAGGGCGTTTTCGTCATATTCCACCTGCATGGAGTTGGCCAGCAGGTTCACCTGGGCGGTCTTGACGCCGGGCAGCTTGTTCACCGCCCGCTCCACCGCCGCGGAACAGGCCGCACAGCTCATGCCGGTCACGTTGTATTTTTCTTTCATGTTCCGTACCTCACTTGGAGTGATCGCCTTTTGCAGATGCCGCAAAAGACGGGTTATGTTTAGCCGAGTCCGGGTAAGGATGCTTTGGTTCTGGCCTCGGCTTTATCTTGGGCCGCTTTCGGCCGCATTATTATCATATCACTCCGCCGGTTTTTCCACAATGGAAGTATAGTTTGAATCAAAAGAATGTTTTTCAACTTTTGTTCAAGCCTTGCCGCAGGTCTCCTGCTGGCGGGCTTGCTGGAACGCCTGCTGCAGCCGCTCTTTTGCCTGGCGGTAGCCTTCGCTTTCGGTCACCTGGGGCGGCAGCGTCTCCCCTGCCAGCAGCTGCAAGGCGTTTTGCAGCCAGAACGCCCGGCTCATCCGGGGGCGGCATTCCTCGCAGGTGCTGTCGCAAAGCGCTTCCTCCGCTTCCAGGGTCAGGTCCACAAAGCGCTGGGCCTGGGCCACCGCCTCATCCCACTGCTGGCGGGTGCAGTACAGCTCCATCCGGCGGATCGCCGCCATCCGGCTCATGCCGCCCGCCGTCAGCTGGAACCGCTCGCCCATGGCGTCCAGCTGATCCAGCTGGTCCAGCAGGGCCAGCACTTTTTCGTCCTGCCCCTTTTTGTGGGCAATGGTGGCCAGCCCCAGAAGGCTCAGCTGGGCGTTGTGCAGATGGCTTGCCAGGTTGGCGTTTTCCAGCGCTTCGGCGGTTTCCAGGTCGCCCTTTTTCAGCAGGATGGAAGCCCGCATGCTCTGGGCGTCCTGGTTGCAGCCGGGCAGCTGATCCAGGGTGTTCAGGGCATCTTCCAGCCGCTCCTGCATGGTATACAGGCCGGCCAGGGTCAGCAGCGCCGACCGGTGCTGCTCTTCATTTTCCAGGCCCCGGGCGCGCTCCATCAGCTGGACCGCCCGCTCCAGCTGCCGCCGGGCCTGATCCTCGTCCTCGTTCACCGAGAGATACTGGGTATACAGCCCGCCGCAGCAAAAGGCCAGATAAAGGTCGTTGGGATACTCTTTCAGCCGGGCCTCGCAAAAATCCCGGGCTTTCTGCCCCTGGCCCTGCTGGAACAGTCGGGCCGCCGTTTTGCTCATGGTGTTCACCTCTTCGGCGGTGAGCTGGGGTTTAAAATCCAGCAGTTCGTCCAGAGTGCAGTCCAGCGCGCGGGCCAGCGGGCAGAGCAGCGCCACATCCGGCAGCGCGCTGGCGGTCTCCCACTTGCTCACCGCCGCGCTGCTCACCCCCACCAGCTGCGCCAGCTGTTCCTGGGTCATGCCTTTGGCCCGCCTGCGCTGCTGCACGGTCTTGCCCACTGTGGTATTCATACGCCCATTCCTCCTTGTTTTTTAGGTTTTCTTTGTAGTTTCATGCTATCACGGTTTCGCCGCTTGCGCAATAGAGGCTCGTTTAAAATATTGGTTGATTTTTGCAACTTATATTCCACTATGTGAAAACCGGATCAGTCAGAGAATACAACCGCTGCCTCTGCCCGCCAGGAAGGCCAAATCGCTTTGCCGCAACAAAAAAACGCACAGGAGGGAACTTCCCCTGTGCGTTTTGCATTATATTATAGTAGGATACCGTGCGCGGCAGGGATCAAACGTCCTGCAGCTCGCCACGGCTGGCCGCCTTCAGATAGGCGTTGATGAAGCCGTCCAGGTCGCCGTCCATCACAGCCTGCACGTTGCCGCTCTCGTAACCGGTGCGGTGGTCCTTGACCATGGTGTAGGGCATGAACACATAGCTGCGGATCTGGTGGCCCCAGGCGATCTCTTTCTGTACGCCCTTGATGTCGCTGATCTTGTCCAGGTGCTCCTGCTCCTTGATCTGATACAGCTTGGAAGCCAGCATCTTCATGGCGGTGTCACGGTTCTGGAACTGGCTACGCTCGGTCTGGCAGCTGACCACGATGCCGGTGGGCTTGTGGATCAGGCGCACCGCCGAAGAGGTCTTGTTGATGTGCTGGCCGCCCGCGCCGGAAGAACGGAACACCTGCATCTCCACGTCTTCGGGACGGATGTCCACCTGGATGCTGTCGTCCATTTCCGGCATCACTTCCAGGGAAGCAAAGCTGGTCTGACGGCGGCTCTGGCTGTCAAAGGGAGAAACGCGCACCAGGCGGTGCACGCCGTTCTCGCTTTTCAGCATGCCGTAGGCGTTGGGGCCTTCCACCAGGATGGAAGCGCTCTTCAGGCCGGCCTCGTCGCCGTCCTGGTAGTCCAGGGTGGAGACCTTATAGCCATGGGCGGTGCCCCACCGGTTGTACATACGGAACAACATGTCCGCCCAGTCCTGGGCCTCGGTGCCGCCGGTGCCGGCGTGGAAGGTGAGGATGGCGTTGTTCTTGTCGTACTCGCCGCTGAGCAGGGTGATCAGCTGCAGCTCGTCCACCGCCTTGGCCACGGCTTCCACCGCTTCTTCGGCCTCGGGGATCAGGGCGGGGTCGTTCTCCTCTTCGCAGAGCATCAGCATGGTCTCGGCGTCGTCATACAAGCCCTTCAGCTTGGTGTAGCGCTCCAGCTTGCCCTTCAGGGCGCTCATCTCGGCAAACACCTTCTGGCTGCCCTCGGTATCGTCATAAAAACCGGGCATGGTCATCTTGTGCTCCAGCTCGGCGACCCGCTTTTCGCTGGCGTCAATGGCCAAAGCGTCGCCCAGCTCGGCAATGCTCTGGGAGTGATTGCCCAGCTGCATTTTCAACTCGTCGATCGTGATCATATTCGGTAAAACCTCTCGCAATTACAATTAAATATTGGAAAATCAAACTTACCCGCCTAACAGTATAGCGAAAAAACAGCGCAAAAGCAAGGGGTTTGGCTGGCGTGTTCTGGTTTCATACAATTTTCTTTTGCATTTTTTCCCCTTTTGCGATACAATAGGGACACATGTATTTTTCGCCCCGATTTATGGAGGTTTCTTTTATGTCCAACTACATTGGCTGCAAATGCCCGGTGTGCCAGCAGCCGTTTCAGGAAAACGATGACATCGTGGTGTGCCCCGAGTGCGGCGCCCCTTACCACCGTGCCTGCTACCAAAAGCAGGGCGGCTGTGTGTTTCAGGACAAACACGGCACCGGCTTTGAATGGAAGCCCGACCCCGCTGCCGCCCAGGCGGCCCAGTCCGGCCAGCCCGGCGCTTCCCGCTTTACGCCCCCGCAGGTCAACTGCCCGGCGTGCGGCGCGCCCAACC
>CASEVW010000177.1 GCA_949291395.1 uncultured Oscillospiraceae bacterium
AGCGGCAGGCAGCGGGGCATCACCGGGGCCGCGGGCACACGGCCCGGCATGGGGCGGGGCCCTACGTCAAAGCCCGCGTCCAGCAGGTCCACGTCCGCCCCCACCATCATGGCGTTCACCGCCAGCAGCACCGCGCCGATCATCAGCGGCAGCGCCAGCACACGGGCAATGGTCTTCAATCCCTGCCAGGGAAATGGCAGCACCGCACACAGCGCCGCCAGCACAAAGCACGCCACAGCCAAAAGCAGCAATTGTTTTTTCGTCAGTTTCATAGGGCAAAACGCCCCCTTTCATTGTATTTGCGGCGGGTCTCAGCTTCGCCGCTGGTAAAGGTAATAGTGCATGGTGCTATATCCTTTGTTGCGCAGATATTCCTCGGTGCCGTCCGCCACCAGCTGGTAGTTTTCCAGGATGGCCGGCTCGTTTTCGGCCTTGTACTGTTCCCAGTCCTCTTCCTCGGTGCGGGCCACGATAAACTCCACCTGCGCCTCGTTCATGTAGGCATCCCGCTGGGCGGCGATCTCCGGCAGGTTCAGATTGTACCAGCCAATGTACTTTTGCTGGGGCATCACGTCGCAGATGGTGTAGAACCCGCCGTCCAGCACATGGCGCATGGTCATGCTCTTGTCCTCGGACCGGTCGATCACCTGTTTGAACTGGTACTGCACCGTTTCCTCCAGGGGCTGCAAAAACGCCTGCCGGTTGGGGGTGTGCCAGAGGGCGTATCCCACTCCCACGGCCAGCGCCGCTGCGCAGCCCACCGCCGCCAGCCGCCGGGACGAAGCCTTCACCGCCGGCAGCAGCCGCTGGGCCGCCAGGGCCAGCCCCAGCGCACCCAGGGGCACGAACAGCATAAAGGGCACGCCGTAGTAAATGTAATCCGCCGAGGCCGCCCCGTAGATGGACACCGCCATCAGCACCGCCGCGGCCGCCGCCAGCCCCCGCTCCCAGCCGGAGCGGCTTTTCTCCGGCCAGAACACGAACCAGGCCAGCCCCAGCACTGCAAACACGCCGAAGGTCCAGTTCAGCCCCAGCATATAGGAAAGGCCGTGGCCGGTCTTTTGCAGCACGCTGGCAAGGGTCATCCCGGCCCCGCCGGAATAGGCGAACAGGTTATCGTAAAAATACACCGTCCACAGATCCGCCAGCGCGCCGTGGAAGCCAAAATACAAAAGCCAGGGCAGGGCTGTCAGGGCAAAGCCGGCAAAGAACCCGGCAGTCAGGCGGGCCGCCGCCCGAAGGCCGCCCTGGCACAGGCTGTAGAAAAACAGCAGGATGCCAAAGGCCGCCCAAAAGCCGCACAGATTGAACTTGATCCAGAACACCAGGCCGCAGACCATGCCCTGCACCGCCGCCTGCCAAAAGGCGACCGTCTCTTTGCGCCGCACCGTCCGCAGGGCGAAATACAAGCTGGCCGCCATCATGGGCAGGCTCAGCTCCTCGGCGCTGTCGCCCATCTGGAAGCTGGCGCAGGAAAAGCACACTCCCAGGATCAGGGGCAGCGCCGCCCAGCGCAGCCAGCCCACGCCGTACAATTTCAGCAGTTTTTGCACGAACCACAAAAACACCGCCGCCGCCGCAACTTCCAGCAGAAACACGCCAAAAAAGCCGTCCCGCTGCACAAAGCTGGCCAGCCCGTGCAGCCAGTACAACAGCGGGCCCTTATGGTCAAAAATATCCCGGTAGAGCACCTGGCCCCGCACCATGCTTTTGCCCACGGTGAAAAAACACTGGGCGTCGCCCCAGTTGTTCTGCGGGTAAAAAAACGAGCTGCGGCTGCACACAGCCACCACACCGGCGGCGCAGGCCAGCACCCAGGCCCAGGCCAGCGCCAGGCGGGCCGCTTTTTTGTTTTGATCCGTCAAAGGGGATCCTCCTTTTCCACGTTCCTCTACGCCCTGCGTTCTGCAAAACGCTTTGCGGTTATTATAACACAAAACGCCCGGCCCCAAAAGGGCCGGGCGCGAAAGTAACGCTGGTTATTTTACCTCGGGCAGGCTGGCGGCGGCAGCGCTCTGGCCCACGCGGCGGGTCATCTCGTCCGGAGCTTCGGGACGGAACTTCACGTCGGGGTACTCCTCGTCCATCACACGGGCAGCGGTCTCCAGGATGATGTCGCCGCCGCGGCCGCTCATCACGCGGCCCATCATCTGCACGTGATGGATGTCGTAGAACTGGGCGTACAGGCCCATGGCATGGCCCAGGTACACGCCGATGCTCTCGTAGACCTTGATGGCCCGCTCGTCGTTCTCAGCCATCAGGGCCTGCACCACCTTCAGGCGCTTTGCCGGGGGCTCGGTCTCATCCAGCTCGATGCCGGCACGGGGGGCCAGCTTGTTCACGCCGTCCTGGCTGAAGTACTTCACGCCGCAGCCGATGTCGCCGCTCCACTCGTCCACCATGGCGTCGGGCTGACCGTCCACGGGGGCGAACGCCAGCTCGTTCAGCCAGCCGCAGATGTTGCCCTCGCCGTCCACGTAGCCAACGGCCTCGCTGGTGCCCATGGCGATGCCCATGATGCCGTTCTCGCCCAGGCCCATGGCGCCGGCCAGTGCGGAAACGTCGCCGTCGTTGGCCACCACAACGGGGATCTCGTAGCCCAGGATGCGGGACAGGTCCTCAGCGGCACGGGTGTAGATGTTCTTTACCTTGGCGGCAAAGTCTTCCTTGCTCACCTTCAGGAACAGGCTGGCCACCATGCACTTGTTGTCGATGTACACACCGGCGGAGGAAACGCCGATGCCTTCCACCTTGCGGCCCTTCTCCAGGATCTTGGCGGCAGCGGTGGTCATGGCGGCCAGGATGCCCATGTAGTGGTAGTCGGGGTCCTCGTTGACCTTGGGGTACCACACGACCTCTTCGCTGTAGATGGTCTCGCCGTCGATCACGGCGCTCACCTTGCGGTCAGAGCCGCCGGCGTCAAAGCCGATGCGGGCGCCGTTGGTGTGGCGGCCGATGCTCTCGGTCTTCTGGAAGGGAGCGGGCTTCTGGTCGTAGGGCAGGGCCACTACCTCGAACTCGTGCTCGTAAACGCCCTCCATGAACTCCTTGTCAAAGGCGCGGCTGCCGCCCACGGAGTAGGCTTTCTTCACGCCCTCGGCCAGCTGGTCGTTGCCGCAGATGTACACCTTGAAGCCGCCCCAGCTCCACAGCAGGAACTTGACCAGGCGGTCCACATAGTAAGCGTCAGCCTCGGCCATCTCGGGGGTGCCGTATACCTTGCACTCCCAGGTGCCGATCTGGCCGCCGCTGCGCTCCACCGCAATGCACAAAGGCTGGGTGGCCTTTTCGGCGTAAGCCTTAAAGAACAGGCCCAGGGGCACAAAGCCGGGGTCCAGCTCCGGCAGGTTTTTTACAGGGATGTCAACATTCAGAAACTTCATGTTTTTCCGTCCTTTCGCATCGTTGGGCGGCGGCCCTTCAAGGGGTCCGCCGGCATCCGCCCACCGTTTCGCTAAGTCCTCTCTCAGCTTTTCCGGCGGGGTGTTCTCTTTGCTTTCATTGTAGTACATTTTTCCGGCCAGCGTCTATTGAAAAGCGGCCTTACTATTTGCACTTTCGTGCGTTTTTGGGCGCTGTTGCCAAAAACCACGGCAGAATGAAAAAACTTTGCGCTATTCTGCTTTTCGGTTTAGAAACCGTTTTCTTAAAATGTGTTCTATTCTAATTTTACCCATCTTCTTCCATATCACTGGCCGCCGCCGGATTTTTGGTGAATAGAACCCGTTTTTTCTTGTATTTTCGTCATTTCCCCCTTGACATTGTGCCGTTTGTTTTCTATACTGAAACCAGAATAGAAACCGATTTATCAAATTTGCAGAAAAGGAGGTCCGCCCATGCCGAAACGCAGCCTGACCATTCAGGACATCGCCGCCAGCGCCGGGGTCTCCAAGGCCACCGTGTCCCGCTATCTGAACGGCAAGTACCAGTACATGTCCGCCCAGACCCGCGAGCGCATCCGCACCGTGATCGAGGTCACCGGCTACCACCCCAACAGCATCGCCCGCAGCCTGAAAAGCCAGCGCAGCATGGTGGTGGGCCTTGTGGTGGCGGACATTGCCAGCCCCTTCTCTTCCAGTGTGGTGAAAAGCATCGGCAGCGCCATGCTGGGCAGCGGCTACAGCCTGATGACAGCCAACAGCGACAACGACCCCGAGCGGGAAAAGCAATTCCTGCGCAGCATGATCCACCAGCAGGTGGACGGCCTGATCGTGAACACCTGCTCGGCGGATAATCCCTACCTGATCGAGATCGCCAACAACGGCATGCCGGTGGTGCTGCTGGACCGCTTTCTCAACGACTACCGGCTGGACATCTCTTACATTCAAAACCACCGCCCCATGCAGCAGGCCATCGACCATTTGAACGAACAGGGCTACGGCGAGCTGGGCCTGCTGGTGCAGCCCTTTGAAAACGTGTCGCCCCGGGCGCTGCGCCGTTCCAGCTTCATCAACTGCCTGGCCCAGGCCGGGGTGAAGGCCCCGGCCTCCCATGTGTACCTGCTGGACGCCCCCGAACTGGACAGCGCCAAGCGCTGCATCCACGCTTTGCTGGAAAAAGCCCGGCAGGAGGGCAGCGGCCGGCCCCCCGCCCTCATCGCCACCAACGGCGTGAGCCTGATGTACGCCGCCCGGGCCGCCCTGGCGCTGGGGCTCTCCATGCCGAAGGACTTAGGGCTTTGCGGCTACGACGACTGGGGCTGGGCGGCGGACCTGGGCTGGCCGGAGATGATCGGCCCTGGCCTTACCACCCTGACCCCCAGCATGGACCAGCTGGGCCAGCGGGCCTGGTCCCTTTTGCTGGAACGCATCAACGGCTCGGACGCCCCCAAACAGCAGGAAGGGGTGGACGTGACGCTGGAGGTGCGCCGCAGCACCCTGCTCAAGGGCTGATACGCCCTTATATCTGCCGTTTGCCCCGCACCCGGCGGGCTTGATCCATACCGTGAACGACCGAAACCATTGATCTTTTAGGAGGACTTTTATTATGAAAAAAGGCGTGATCCTTGCAGGCGAACCCATGGGCCTGCTCATCGCTCAGACCGAAGGCAAGCTGGACCAGGTGGAGGGCTTCTCCCTGGCCGTGGCCGGCGCCGAGTTCAACGTGGCCGTGGGCCTGGCCCGCCTGGAGCATCCGGTGAGCTACGTGACCCGCTTCGGCGACGATCCCTTTGGCCACCTGATCGCCCGGGTGATGAAAGAAAACGGCATCTCCAGCGAATTCAGCACCTACTCCACCGAGCGCCCCACCGGCTTTATGATGAAGAGCAACGTGCACGAGGGCGACCCGGAGATCTTCTACTTCCGCAAAAACTCCGCCGCTTCCACCCTGTCCAAGGCGGACGTGGACGGCATCGACTTCTCCCGCTACGGCATGCTGCACCTGACCGGTATCCTGCCCGCTTTGAGCGAAAGCTGCCGCGAGACCGCCCTCTACCTGGTGGAGAAGGCCCGGGAAAACGGCCTGATCGTAAGCTTCGACCCCAACCTGCGGCCCCAGCTGTGGCCCAGCCAGGAGGTCATGGTGGAGACTCTGAACAAGATCGCCGCCAAGGCGGACATCGTGCTGCCCGGTGAGAACGAAGGCCTGATCCTCTGCGGCAGCAAGGACCCCGACGCCATCAGCGACTTCTACCTGGGCCTGGGCGCAAAGGCTGTTGTGACCAAGATCGGCAGCCGTGGCGCTTACGTGGCCACCGCCGAGGGCCGCACCACCGTGCCCGGCTTCAAGGTGGAAAAAGTGGTGGACACCGTGGGTGCGGGCGACGGCTTTGCCGCCGGTATCATCAGCGCCCTGATGGAGGGCAAAGACCTGAACGAGGCCGCCCTGCGGGGCAACGCCATCGGCGCCATCCAGGTGATGAGCCGTGGCGACAACGACGGCCTGCCCCACCGGGATCAGCTGGCCAAATTCATGGGCCTGGAGACCCTGTAACTTTCATATACGCTGTCCGACCATTCACAGATAGAGGAAATGGAGTGTTGAAAATGAGCGACAACATGAAGAAAATGTTCGACATCGGCCTGGTGCCCCTGGTGGTGCTGGAAGACGCCGAGGACGCCGTGCCTCTGGCCAAAGCCCTGGTGGAGGGCGGCATCCCTGTGGCGGAGGTGACCTTCCGCACCGCTGCCGCTGCCGAGATCATCCGCCGCATGGCCACCGAAGTGCCCGAGATCATCGTGGGCGCGGGCACCGTGCACAACGTGGAGCAGGCCAAGCAGGCCGTGGAGGCTGGCGCCAAGTTCATCGTGACCCCCGGCTTCAACCCCCAAGTGGTGGCCTGGTGCCTGGAGAACAAGGTGGACATCGTGCCCGGCACCGTGTCCCCCGCTGACCTGGAGCAGGCCCTGGGCTTTGGCCTGAGCGTCTGCAAGTTCTTCCCTGCCGAGGCTTACGGCGGCATCAAGACCCTGAAGAGCCTGGCCGGCCCCTACGCCGGCATCAAGTTCATGCCCACCGGCGGCGTGAACCCGGACAACATGAACGACTACCTGGCCCTGCCCAACGTGGTGGCTGTGGGCGGCAGCTTCACCTGCCCCGACGCCCTGGTAAAGGCTAAGGACTGGGCCGGCATCAGCGCCGTCTGCCGCCAGCTGCTGATGAAGCACTTTGGCTTTGAGCTGCTGCACATCGGCGTGAACACCCAGGACGCCGCCGACGGCCAGAACACCGCCAGCAAGCTGGCCCGCCTGTTTGGCCTGCCCCTGCAGGAGACCGACGCTTCCTTCTTCGCCGGCAGCATGTTCGAGGTGATGAAAGGCAAGGGCCGCGGCGCCAACGGCCACATCGCCATCGCCACCAACGACGTGCCCCGCGCCGTGAGCTACTTTAAGGCCAACGGCATCGCCTTTGAAGAGGAGAGCGCCACCTACGACGCCAAGGGCAACCTGATCCTGATCTTCTTCGCCGAAGAGTTCGGCGGTTTCGCCATCCACCTGCGCGCAAAGTAAGCGCCAGTTTTTCCGCCGGGAGGCGTGTTGCACAAACACGCCCCCGGCTTTTTTTGCGGCCTGCCCGCACTGCTCTGGTACTCTCTTGAATTGACTTTTTTGCCGTGGAATGGTACACTAATGCGGCAAAAGCTACCAATTTGTCAGGCTGTGCCCCGGCACGGCCCTTTGGCGTTTTGAGAAAAACCTTACTTATTATAAAGGGGACTTGCATATGACACTGGATCAACTGCCCATCGGCCAAACGGCCACCATCCAAGCGGTGGGCGGCTCCGGCGCACTGCGCCGCCATTTTCTGGACATGGGCCTTACGCCCCGCACCCCGGTCACCATGCGCAAAACAGCGCCCATGGGCGACCCGGTGGAGGTGGAGCTGCGGGGGTACGAGCTGACCCTCCGCCTGGCGGACGCCAAAAGCATCACCATCGACGGGGTGCACACCCGCACCCCCGAAGAGGTAGAGGCCGAACACCACCACCAGCACGACCTGCGGGCGGTGGAGCCCATCGCCCACCCCGGCCGGGGCGAAGCGCCTGCGGGCAGAAAGCGCCCGGCCCTGCCGGAGGGAACGCCCCTCACCTTTGCCCTGGCGGGCAACCAGAACTGCGGCAAGACCACCCTGTTCAACCAGCTCACCGGCTCCAACCAGCATGTGGGCAACTTCCCCGGCGTGACGGTGGACCGGAAGGACGGTCAGATCCGCAAGCACCCGGAGGCCACCGTGGTGGATCTGCCGGGCATCTACTCCCTGTCGCCCTATTCCAGCGAGGAGATCGTCACCCGGGACTTTCTCATCAACGAAAAGCCTCAGGGCATCATCAACATCGTGGATGCCACCAACATCGAGCGCAACCTGTACCTGACCATGCAGCTGATCGAGCTGGGCATCCCCATGGTGCTGGCCCTGAACATGATGGACGAGATGCGCTCCAACGGCAGCACCGTGCTGGTGAACCAGCTGGAAGCCGAGCTGGGCATCCCGGTGGTGCCCATCAGCGCCGCCAAAAACGAGGGCATCGACGAGCTGGTGGAGCACGCCATGCGGGTGGCCCTGGACCAGGAGGCCCCCGCCCGGGTGGACTTCTGCTCCGGCGCGATGCACCGCTGCATCCACGCCATCTGCCACCTGGTGGAGGACCACGCCCAGCGGGCGAAAGTGCCGCTGCGGTTTGCGGCCACCAAACTGGTGGAGGGCGACAAGCCCATGCTGGACCGGCTGGCCCTTTCGGCCAACGAGCAGGACCTGCTGGAACACGCCATCACCGAGATGGAGACCGAGCTTGGCACCGACCGGGAGGCCGCCCTAGCGGACATGCGCTACGCTTTCATCGGGGCGCTGTGCGAGCACACCGTCATCAAGCGGGGCGAAAGCAAGGAGCACGCCCGCAGCGTGAAGATCGACAGCCTGCTCACCCACCGCTTTTTGGCCATCCCCATCTTTTTGGGCATCATGGGCCTGGTGTTCTGGCTCACCTTCGGCCTGGTGGGCCAGGGCCTGAGCGATCTGCTGGCCCTGGGGCTGGACGCCATCACCGCCTTTGTGGACACCGCCCTGACCAATTACGGCATCAACCCGGTGGTGCACAGCCTGGTGATCGACGGCGTGTTCGCCGGCGTGGGCAGCGTGCTCACTTTCCTGCCCATCATCGTGGTGCTGTTCTTCTTCCTCTCCATTCTGGAGGACTCCGGCTACATGGCCCGGGTGGCCTTTGTGATGGATAAACTTTTGCGCAAGATCGGTCTTTCCGGCCGCAGCTTCGTGCCCATGCTCATCGGTTTTGGGTGCAGCGTGCCCGCCATCATGGCCACCCGCACCCTGTCCAGCGAGCGGGACCGGAAGATGACCATCCTGCTCACCCCCTTCATGAGCTGTTCGGCCAAGCTGCCCATCTACGCCATGTTTACCGCCGCCTTTTTCCCCAAGTACCAGGCCCTGGTGATGATCGGGCTGTATGTGATGGGCATCCTGGTGGGCATCCTGTTCGGCCTGCTGCTGAAGGGCACCGCCTTTAAGGGCGAACCGGTGCCCTTTGTGATGGAGCTGCCCAACTACCGGCTGCCCAGCGCCGCCAGCGTGCTGCGGCTGATGTGGGACAAGGCCAAGGACTTTTTGACCCGGGCCTTCACCATCATCTTTGTGGCTTCCATCCTCATCTGGTTCTTGCAGACCTTCGATGCCCGCTTCAACGTGGTCACCGATTCCTCCACCAGCCTGCTGGCCATGCTGGGCGGCCTGATCGCCCCCCTCTTTGCCCCGCTGGGCTTTGGCGACTGGCGGGTATCCACCGCCCTCATCACCGGCTTCACCGCCAAGGAAGCGGTGGTGTCCACCCTGGCGGTGCTCACCGGCTCCAGCCTGAGCACCCTGCCCCAGGCGCTGGCGGGCCTGTTCACCCCCTTCACCGCTTTCGTGTTCCTCACCTTCACCCTGCTGTACACCCCCTGCGTGGCGGCCATTGCGGCGGTCAAGCGGGAGATGGGCGGCGCGAAAGCCGCCATCACCGTGGCGCTGGGCCAGTGCGCCATCGCCTGGGTGGTGGCCTTTGCGGTGCGGTGCGTGGGCCTGCTGTTCGGCCTGTGATCCCAACCAAAAGGAGGCGTTTGCAATGGATCTTCCCACCCTGATCGTTCTGGTGCTGGTGGTGGTGGGCTTTGTGGCCGCCATCGCCTTTATCTGCAAAAACGGCGGCTTTGACGGCGAGTGCAACGACGACTGCGCCAGCTGCGCCGCCCGCTGCGAAGCGGAACAGGAAAAAGCCCAGCAGCAGTCAGAACAAAAATAACTGGATACAGAAAACGGCACAGTCAGTTTCCTGGCTGTGCCGTTTTTTCGTTTGATCAAAATGTTACGCCGCGGCGTCGGTGCTGTCGCTGGAAGCGGCGGAGGAAGCGTCCAGTTCCGCCTGGCCCTCCTCGGCTTCGTTCATCACGTCGCCCATGGTGCGGCCCGGATCCACGTTCATGCCGTACAGGTAGGTCTCACCAGTGATGAGGCCCAGCTGCTCGGCGGGCACCGGATTTTCCGCCGGGCGGAAGTGCTGGTTCAGGATGTCTGCGCAGCTGTCCCGGTCCACATAATACACCTGCTGGTGGCCGTTGATGTTGGCCGCGCCGCCGGGAGCGCGCACAATGTAGATGTTGGCGGGGTCCACCTTCAGCATGGTGGCGTACAGGCCCCACAGCTCGGTGATGTCCAGGCTGGTGTCGATGTAATGGGCGATCACCTTGCAGGTATCGTAGTAATCCGCCAGGGTGTACTCGGTGAGCAGGCTCTTCACCAGCGCCGCGTAGAAGTACTGCTGGGTCTCCAGGCGCTTGTAATCGGCGGTGCCGTAATTGCGGTTGCGCAGGATGACCTCGGCGGTGTCGCCGCTGATCCGGTGGGTGCCCTGGGGCACCAGGATCTCCTCCTCGCCGGTCTCCTTGTTGACGGCAGTGATGTCCCAGGGGACGTACATCTCGATGCCGCCCATGTTGTTCAGCATGGTCTTGAAAGCTTCCATGTCGATGGCCACATAATCGTCCACCGGTAGCTTGAACAGCTCGTAGATCTTGTTGGCCAGGTTGTTGATCTTGTTTTTCTGGTCCGGGCCGTTGGCGTAGACCTCGTTGATCTTGCCGGTGTTGGTCTTGATGCCGCCGCCCATCTCCTCGCCGGCGTAGGTGTCACGGGGGATCTGAAAGGCATTCACGCTGCCGTTGTCCCGGTCGATCTGCACATAGAGGATCACGTCGGTGTTGCCTTTGCCCTGGGCGTAGTCCCGGTTTTCATCCTCCGAGTCGTAGTCGATGCCCACCAAAAGCAGGTTATAAAACCGGTCGCCGCCCGCCTCGATATCCGGGTCGGTCTGCTGGTTCAGCGAGCCCGCGTCGCCCTCGTCGAAGGCATCCGCCACCTGACTGTACAGATAAGCCGCCACCCCGCAGCCTGCCAAAAGCAGGACCGCCAGCACGATAGCAACGATTTTCAGGACTTTATGCTTGCCTGGTTTTTTCAAATTGATTGCCTCGCTTTCTGAAAAGTATCGGATCCGGCGCACGCGCCGCAAGCGGCCCGTTGCGGGGCTGCCGCAGGGCCGCTTGTTTTCCAAAAGGTTTCAAAAAAGTTACGAAGTATATTATACCATGGGATGGCGCTTTTGGGAGACTTTTCTGTCATTTTTGCCTTAAAGCACAAAACAGCGGCAAAAGACACCAATTCTGAACATGATTTTACCAAAATTTCGTGAAATTTTTTCGCAAAAATAACACCGGCAGCACAGTACGGCTCTCTGCCGTGCCCGCTGCCGGTGTTCAAGATCATTGTGCTGCCTCGCCGTTATCCCACTGTAGACAGGCTGGTGCCAGGGTAATAGTGGGCCAGGATCTGGTCGTAGGTCCAGCCGTTGGCCGCATAGCCCCAAGCGCCGTACTGAGACATGCCGCACCCGTGGCCGTAGCCATAGGTGGTGAT
This sequence comes from uncultured Oscillospiraceae bacterium, assembly GCA_949291395.1. Classification (GTDB taxonomy): domain Bacteria; phylum Bacillota; class Clostridia; order Oscillospirales; family Ruminococcaceae; genus Allofournierella. Next base: position 11,404 of record CASEVW010000177.1, read on the forward strand.
GCTGAAGTTGCCATCGCTGTAGGAGATGTCGAAGGCGGCACTGCGGATGGCCCGGCCGGAGAAGCCCGCCAGCACATTTTCCTGCAGCTTCTGGCCGCTGATGGTAGCATTGCCCAGCCGCAGGCTGGTCACATAGCCGGAGGAGTTTTTCACGATGTCCCCAAACCAGTCGTTGGGGTCCTCGCTGTAGGCATACAGGTCCTCGTCCAGCTTTTCCATGGCCCGGTCGGCCACCTCCTGCTGGGTGAACACACGGGTGTTCTGCCAGTTGGTGGCGTACTGCTGGTCATAGGGGCTTTCCACCGCCACCAGATAGGGCCGGGAAGAGCCCCACACATCCTCGCTGGGGTTGGTGCCGTAGGCGGCGCTGGCAAAATAGGGGGTGAAGGCCACACGGCCGTTGTAGGTCACCACCTGGCTGGCCACTTCTCTGGCCGCCTGACGGATGGTCTCGTTGGGCTGGCGGCCCGCCACGCTGGGGGCGCCGCCCTGGCTCAGGATCCAGGAATGGGCCGCCACCATCTGTGCCTTATAGGCCTCGACGGGGGCATTCGCGCCCAGCTCGTTGCGGGCGATCATGGCCAGGCATTCCACCAGGTCCATCTCCTGCCGCACGCCGTTCATGGTCACCGTGATGGTGGCGCCGCTGGGAGCCTCGGTGGGTTCCGGCGCCGGTGCGGAGGTGGGCTGGGAAGCAGGCTGGTCAGGCGCCTGGGTGGGTGCGGGAGTGGCCTGGCCGGGGGCCG
>CASEVW010000178.1 GCA_949291395.1 uncultured Oscillospiraceae bacterium
CCGGCCCCGCCCCGCACAACGGCCCCCAGCCCGGCTCTATGCCGGGGGCACAGAACGGTCCCATGCCGGGCGGCCCTTACGGCTCCTACGGGCCTTATGGCTCCGCGCCGGGGTATCAGGGCCAGCCCTATCCGCCCCAGGACCCGCCGGAGCCTCCCGTGCGCACCAGTGAGTGGCTTTGGACCATTTTGCTGACCTGCATCCCGGTGGTGAACCTGGTGATGCTGTTCGTCTGGGGCTTTGGCAACACCACAAAGCGCTCCAAGCGCAACTGGGCAAGGGCCCAGCTGGTGATCACCGCCATCGGCATCGTGCTGAGCATCGTGCTGGTGGTGGCGCTGATGGCCGTGGGGGCAAGCATGCTGTACAGCGACTGGGGCTACGGTATGCCGTACCATTATTACTATTGATAAGAGCGGTGCAAAGGCCGGAAGATCACGGTTTTCCGGCCTTTGCGTTCCTCTTTGGATCATGCACTAGAATGGGTTTGGCAAAAGGCCGAAAATTTTTTAAAAAATTTTATTTTTTTTACAAAAAACCCTTGCAACCCGCAAATTCGTGTGCTACAATAAGTCTCGGCTGCAAATGGCTTGTGTACCAAGCTGCGCAGGCCATGATATGCGTTGATGCGGGAGGTTGCCGTTTTTACAACGGGTTTTTCCGCGGAGTATGTCCGATCTAGAACCGGGCGAAAGAATTACTGAGAGCAAAGGGATACGTACACTGTCGCATTCGGCGCGGCGTACCAATGTCCAACTCAATTTGCCGAAGTCTGTCCGGGGGAACTGCCTAGCGGTTCACCGGTTTTTATCGTGCTAAATTGTGAAACACCCGGCGCTGTGTTCAGTAGTTGATCGGCCGCCTAGGCACCAAATAATTACAGGAGGCGACGAAAATGGCAGTCAAAGAGAAAATCAGAATTCGTTTGCAGAGCTACGATCATCAGCTGATCGATGCCGCTGCGGAGAAGATCGTGGAGACCGCTAAGCGCACCGGCGCTCGCGTGTCCGGCCCCATCCCTCTCCCCACCGACAAGGAAGTGGTCACCATTCTGCGTGCTGTTCACAAGTACAAGGACAGCCGTGAGCAGTTTGAGAGCCGCACCCACAAGCGTCTGATCGACATTCTGAAGCCGTCCAACAAGACGGTCGAGGCTCTCATGAGCCTGCAGCTCCCCGCTGGCGTGGACATCGAGATCAAGCTGTAAGCTACCTTATTTAAGTAAGGGCGGCCCCGAGCCGCCAACTGCTCGACCAAAGGCAAGATTACACAAAACGATGCTCGAAGCGTTTTACGCAACAAGCGGAGAGGTCACGTTGGCATCCAAGTTACTCACGATGTCAACCAATAACCTTATAGGAGGATAAGTACAATGCAAAAAGGTATCATCGGCAAGAAGCTGGGCATGACTCAACTGTTCGATGAGAACGGCAAGGTCGTTCCCGTCACTGTGATCGAAGCCGGCCCCTGCACCGTGGTGCAGAAGAAGACCGTGGAGAGCGACGGCTACCAGGCAGTTCAGCTTGGTTTCGGCGATGTCTCCGCCAAGAAGGTCAACAAGCCCGCCAAGGGTCACTTCGCCAAGGCTGACGTAGCCCCCAAGAAGACCCTGCGGGAGTTCCGCCTGGAGGATATCAGCGCCGTGAACGTGGGCGACATCCTGAAGGCTGATGTGTTCGCCGCTGGCGACCGCATCGACGTAGTCGGCGTTAGCAAAGGTAAGGGCTACGCCGGCACCATCAAGCGCTGGAACGGCCATCGCCTGCGCGAGAGCCACGGCACCGGCCCCGTTGCCCGTCATGCGGGTTCCATGGGCAGCTGCTCCACTCCCAGCCGCGTATTCAAAGGCAAAAAGCTGCCTGGCCACCTGGGCGCCGAGCGGGTCACCATCCAGAACCTGACCGTCGTCAAGGTAGACGCCGAAAATAATCTGATCGCTATCAAAGGCGCTGTTCCCGGCCCCAAGGGCGCTGTGGTCTGCATCAGCGATAGCGTGAAGGCGTAAGGAGGGAAAGCACAATGGCACAATTTGACGTTTTGGATATGAACGGCAAGAAAGTTTCCACCGTAGAGCTTTCCGACGCCGTGTTTGGTATCACCCCCAACGAGAAGGCTGTTCATGCCGCTGTGGTCAACTTCCTGGCCAACCAGCGTCAGGGCACCCAGAGCACCAAGACCCGCAGCGAGGTTTCCGGCGGCGGCCGTAAGCCCTGGCGTCAGAAGGGTACTGGTCACGCTCGTCAGGGCTCCATCCGCGCTCCCCAGTGGACGCACGGCGGCGTAGCCCTGGGCCCCAAGCCCCGTGATTACAGCTACCGCATCAACCGCAAGGTGAAGCGCCTGGCCATCCTGAGCGCCCTGAGCGCCAAGGCTGCTGCCGGCGACATGATCGTGATCGACAACCTGAGCGTTGCCGAGTACAAGACCAAAACCGTGGTCAACATGCTGAACGCCGTGGGCGCCAGCAAGAAGGCCCTGATCGTTACCCCGGCTGTTGAGGCTAAGCTCGTGAAGAGCGCCGCCAACATCCCCGGTGTGGTCACCACTGTGGCTACCAGCGTGAACACCTACGACGTTGTAAACGCCGACAAGTTCATCGTTAGCGTAGACGCAGCCAAGAAACTTGAGGAGGTTCTGGGCTAATGAAAACTGCACAAGACATCATCCTGGCTCCTGTCATTACCGAGAACTCTATGCTGGGCGTGGCCAACAAGAAGTACACCTTCAAAGTCGCCACCGATGCCAACAAGGTAGAGATCGCTAAGGCTGTTGAGCAGCTGTTCGGCGTACAGGTCGAAAAGGTCAACACCATCAACGTGCGCGGCCGTTACCGCCGCCAGGGCATGCACGGCGGTTACACCGCCGCCAAGAAGAAGGCCATCGTTACCCTGAAAGAGGGCAGCAAGGGCATCGACTTCTTCGAGAGCATGGTATAAGATAACGCCCAAAAGCGTTTCTTTCAGAGCCTGAGCAAGGCTCATGTATGGGGATATGACCCCGATAACAATTCATAAGTAATAAAGGAGAATAGCAATGGCTATCAAAAAGTATAAGCCGACTACCCCGGGCCGCCGCGGTATGACTGTTACCGATTACAGCGTGCTGAGCAAAGTGGCCCCCGAGCGTAGCCTGCTGGAGCCCATGAAGAAGGCTTCCGGCCGCAACAACACCGGCCGCATCACCGTTCGCCACCACGGCGGCGGCAATCGCACCAAGTACCGTGTGATCGATTTCAAGCGCAACAAGTTCGATGTTCCCGCTACTGTAAAGACCCTGGAGTACGATCCTAACCGTTCTGCTCACATCGCTCTGGTCCAGTACGAGGACGGCGAGAAGCGTTACATCCTGGCTCCCGAAGGCCTGAAGGTCGGCGATGTGATCATGGCTGGCCCGGGCGCCGACATCAAGCCCGGCAACGCCCTGCCCTTCGCCAACATCCCTGTTGGTACCATCATCCACAACATCGAGCTGTACCCCGGTAAGGGCGGCCAGCTGGTGCGCAGCGCCGGCAACATGGCTCAGCTGATGGCGAAAGAGAACGGCTACGCTCTGGTTCGCCTGCCCTCCGGCGAGATGCGCAACATCCCTCTGAACTGCATCGCTACCGTTGGCCAGGTCGGCAACGTGGATCACGAGAACGTGAACCTGGGTAAGGCCGGCCGCAAGCGCCACATGGGCTGGCGTCCCACTGTTCGCGGTTCCGTCATGAACCCCTGCGATCACCCCCACGGTGGTGGTGAAGGCAAGAGCCCCGTTGGCCGTCCCGGCCCTGTTACCCCCTGGGGCAAGCCTGCTATGGGTTACAAGACCCGCAAGCATCACAACCGCTCTGACAAGTTCATTGTCAAGCGTGCGAACGGTTAAGAGAGGAGAACGAACATGGGTAGAAGTGTTAAAAAGGGACCTTACGTCCTGCCTGTTCTGCTGAAGCGCGTTCAGGAGATGAATGCCGCCGGTGAGAAGCGGGTTCTGAAGACCTGGAGCCGCTCCTCCACCATTTTCCCTGATTTTGTCGGTCACACCTTCGCGGTGCACGACGGCCGCAAGCATGTGCCCGTATATGTAACCGAAGATATGGTTGGTCACAAGCTGGGCGAGTTCGCCCCCACCCGTACCTTCAAGGGCCATGCCGGCTCTAAGACCGGTAAGTAATTAAAAGGAGGAGTAAAGCAATGGAAGCTAGGGCACATCTTAGATACGCCCGCATCAGCCCCCGGAAGGTTTCGGTTGTTCTGGATCTGATCCGCAACCAGCCTCTGGACAAGGCGCTGGCGATTCTGCAGTACACCCCGAAGGCCGCTTGCGAGCCCCTTCTGAAACTGGTGAAGTCTGCTGCCGCGAACGCGGAGAACAACCACAACATGGATAAGAACAGCCTGTACGTGGCCGAGTGCTTTGTAACCCCCGGCCCCACCCTGAAGCGCATCCGTCCCCGCGCCCAGGGCCGCGCTTACCGTGTGCTGAAGCGCACCAGCCACGTCACCGTGGTTCTGAAAGAGAAGGAATAAGGAGGTAAACACAATGGGCCAGAAAGTCAATCCCCACGGCATCCGCGTGGGTGTAATCAAAGATTGGGACAGCCGCTGGTTTACTTCCAAGAAGGAATTCGGCGACACCCTGGTCGAGGACTACAAGATCCGTAAGCAGCTGAAGAAGCAGCTGTTCGGCGCTGGTATTCCCAAGATCGAGATCGAGCGCACCGTGGACAATCAGTCCGGCGCTCCCAAGCTGAAGGTCAGCATCTACTGCGCCAAGCCCGGCATGGTCATCGGCAAGGGCGGCAGCGAGATCACCAAGCTGCAGGAGCAGCTGGCGAAAATGACCGGCAAGGCCGTCAACGTGAACATCGTTGAGGTCAAGAACATGGACACCAACGCTCAGCTGGTAGCTGAGAACATCGCCTCCCAGCTGGAGCGCCGCATCGGCTTCCGCCGTGCGATGAAGCAGTGCATGGGCCGTGCGATGCAGCGTGGCGCCAAGGGCATCAAGACCCAGGTTTCCGGCCGTCTGGGCGGCGCGGACATCGCCCGCACCGAAAGCTACCACGAGGGCACCATCCCCCTGCAGACCCTGCGCGCCGACATCGACTACGGCTTCGCTGAGGCTGCTACCACCTACGGCCGCATCGGCGTTAAGGTGTGGATCTACAAGGGCGAGGTCCTGAAAGGCTCTAAGCCCGCATCCCGTAAGGAAGGAGGCAACAAGTAATGTTACTGCCTAAGCGCGTAAAATACCGCCGTGTGCATCGTGGTCGTATGACCGGTAAAGCCATGCGCGGCAACACTGTAAACCAGGGCCAGTATGGTCTTGTTGCTCTGGAGCCCGGCTGGATCGATTCTCGCCAGATCGAGGCTGCCCGTATCGCCATGACCCGTTACATCAAGCGTGGCGGTAAGGTTTGGATCAAGATTTTCCCCGACAAGCCCGTTACCGAGAAGCCCGCTGAGACCCGAATGGGTTCCGGTAAAGGCTCTCCCGAGTACTGGGTAGCCGTGGTCAAGCCCGGCCGCGTGCTGTTCGAGCTGGCCGACGTGAACGAGGAGATCGCTCGCGAGGCTCTGCGCCTGGCCATGCACAAGCTGCCTGTGAAGTGCAAGTTTGCCAAGCGTGAAGACAATGTAGTAGAGGAGGGTGGCAACGCATGAAAGCTGCAGAACTGCGCGGTATGTCCGCTGCCGAGCTGAACAAGAAACTGGCTGAGCTGAAGGAAGAGCTGTTCAACCTGCGTTTTCAGCACGCCATCAACCAGCTGGAGAACCCCGGCCGCATCGAGGCCGTAAAGCGGGACATCGCTCGTGTGCTGACTGTCCTGGCAGAGAAAGCGTAAAGGAGGTTAAACGATGGAACGCAATTTGAGAAAGACCCGTGTGGGCACCGTTGTGTCCGACAAGATGGATAAGACCATCGTGGTTGCCGTGAAAGACAGCGTGCAGCACCCCCTTTACAAGAAGATCCTGAAGCGCACTGTTAAGTTCAAGGCCCACGATGAAAACAACGAGTGCGGCGTTGGCGACCGTGTAATGATCATGGAGACCCGGCCCCTGTCCAAGGATAAGCGCTGGCGCATGGTCAAAATCGTAGAGAAGGCGAAATAAGCCTGTTACTTTGAAAGGAGGATCTGGCAATGGTTCAGATGCAAACTTATCTCAAAGTAGCCGACAACACCGGTGCCAAAGAGTTAATGTGCATTCGTGTGCTGGGCGGCTCCCGCAAGAGATACGCTAACATCGGTGACGTTGTGGTGGCTTCTGTTAAAAAGGCAGCCCCGGGCGGCACTGTTAAGAAAGGCGACGTGGTCAAAGCTGTTATCGTACGCAGCAAGCAGGGCCTGCGTCGTGAAGACGGCAGCTACATCCGTTTCGACGAGAACGCTGCGGTCATCATCCGTGACGACAAGAACCCGAGAGGCACCCGTATCTTTGGACCCGTGGCTCGCGAACTGCGCGAGAACGGCTATCTGAAGATCTTGAGCCTGGCTCCGGAATCGCTGTAAGGAGGTTTTAAGAATGAACAATCTTCATGTTAAAACCGGCGACAACGTAATGATCATCAGCGGTAAAGACAAAGGCAAGACCGGCAAAGTGATCGCCGTTAGCCCCAAGGAGGGCAAGGTGATCGTTGAAGGTCTGAACATGGTCACCAAGCACGTGAAACCCCGCCGCCAGGGCGAGCAGGGCGGTATCGTGAAGGCCGAGGGTGCTATCTACGCCTGCAAGGTTATGCCGGTTTGCCCCAAGTGCGGCAAAGCCACCCGCGTGGCTCACGCTGCCAAGGATGGCAAGAATGTGCGCGTCTGCCGTAAGTGCGGCGCCGAGCTGTAAGGAGGGAAAACAACACAATGGCACGTTTGAAAGAAAAGTATGTCAATGAGGTTGCTCCCGCCCTGATGAGCAAGTTTGGGTACAAGAGCGTAATGCAGATCCCCAAGCTGGACAAAGTGGTCATCAACGTTGGCTGCGGCGATGCCAAGGACAACCAGAAGATGCTGGACGCCATCCTGGGCGACATCGCTCAGATCACCGGCCAGAAGCCCGTTGTCTGCCGTGCTAAGAAGAGCGTGGCAAACTTCAAGCTGCGTGAAGGCATGCCCATCGGCGTGAAGGTCACCCTGCGTGGCGAGCGCATGTACGAGTTCGTGGATCGTCTGTTCAGCGTGGCTCTGCCCCGCGTTCGTGACTTCCGTGGTATCAACGGCAACTCCTTCGACGGCCGCGGCAACTACGCCGTGGGCATCAAGGAGCAGCTGATCTTCCCGGAGATCGACTACGACAAGATCGACGCCGTGCGTGGCATGGACATCTGCTTTGTCACCACCGCGAAAACCGACGAAGAGGCCAAGGAGCTGCTGAAGGCTCTGGGCGCTCCGTTCGCTAACTAAGGGAGGATACGACTGTGGCAAAAACTTCTATGAAGATCAAGCAGCAGCGTGAGCCTAAGTTCTCCACCCGCGGTTACAACCGCTGCAAGATCTGTGGCCGTCCCCACGCCTACCTGCGCAAGTACGGTATCTGCCGTATCTGCTTCCGTGAGCTCGCTTACAAGGGCGAGATCCCCGGCGTGAAGAAAGCCAGCTGGTAAACACTTGTTTTAAGCTGTGAGTCCTTTGCGGTCCCTCTCGCGCCCTTGGGCGCGGCGGGGGATGCGGCAAGGGGCCTCACTCTTAAATATATGTAAGGCCTTGCGCCTTACTGATCCGCGAAAAACGAAACGAAGAACCTTAAAGGAGGTTAGTGGCATGCACATTACTGATCCTATCGCAGACCTGCTCACCCGCATCCGCAACGCCAGCACTGCCAAACACCCTTCTGTAGACGTTCCCGCTTCCAACCTGAAAAAAGCGATCTGCCAGATTCTGGTTGACGAGGGCTACATCAAGAGTGTGCAGCTGATCGAAGACAACAAGCAGGGCACCCTGCGCCTGACCCTGAAGTATCAGGAGAACGGCACCCCCGTTATCGCCGGCCTGCGCCGCGTTTCCAAGCCGGGCCTGCGCATCTACACCAACTGCGAAGATATGCCCAAGGTCATGAAGGGCCTGGGCACCGCGATCATCTCCACCTCTAAGGGCGTTATGACCGATAAGGCTGCTCGCGCTGCCCATGTTGGCGGCGAAGTACTCGCCTTTGTGTGGTAAGAAAGGGGCAAAAAGACAATGTCGAGAATTGGAAGAAAACCCATCGTCATTCCCGCGGGCGTTGAAGTGACCGTGAACGGCACCAACGTGACCGTGAAGGGCCCCAAGGGCACCCTGAATTCCAATATCCATCCTCTGATGACTGTTACCGTCGAGAATGGTGAAGTGCTGGTGACCCGCCCCAATGACGAGAAGCAGGCCCGCAGCCTGCATGGCCTGACCCGCACCAACATCAGCAACATGGTGGAAGGTGTTGTGAATGGCTTTGAGAAGAAGCTGGAAGTTCAGGGCGTTGGCTACCGTGTAGCCAAGCAGGGCAAGAGCCTGGTCATGAACCTGGGCTTCTCTCACCAGGTGATCGTCGATGAGACCGACGACATCAAGATCGAAGCTCCCGATGCTAACACCATCATCATCAAGGGCATCGACAAACAGAAGGTCGGCCAGTTCGCGGCGGAAGTCCGCGAGAAACGTCCTCCCGAACCCTACAAGGGCAAGGGCATCCGCTATGCTGGTGAGCACATCATCCGCAAAGAGGGCAAGGCCGGCAAAGGCAAATAAGGTAAGGAGTGAAAGACAATGGTTAATAAGCCTGACAAGAACGAAGCTCGTCTTCGTCGTCACCGCCGCGTGCGCGGTAAGATCAGCGGCACCGCTGAGCGCCCCCGTCTGGATGTATTCCGCTCCTCCAAGCACATCTATGCCCAGATCATCGATGACGTTGCCGGCGTAACTCTGTGCAGCGCGTCCACCATGGACAAGGGTTTTGAGGGCTTCGGCGGCAACATCGAGGCTGCTAACAAGGTTGGCAAGATGATCGCCGAGAAGGCTCTGGAGAAGGGCATCAAGGTCGTAGTGTTCGACCGCGGTGGCTTTGTATATCACGGCCGCGTAAAAGCTTTGGCTGAGGGCGCTCGCGAGGGCGGCCTGGAGCTGTAAGGAGGATACACATGCAGAGAAATAACGAAACCAGCAGTGAAATGCTGGAAAAGGTTGTTGCGATCAACCGCGTATCCAAAACCGTTAAGGGCGGCCGTATCTTCAAGTTCAGCGCTCTGGTAGTCGTTGGCGACGGCAAGGGCACCATCGGTTTTGGCCTGGGCAAGGCGGGCGAGGTTCCCGAAGCGATCCGCAAGGGCATCGAGGACGCCAAGAAGAACATGCACAAGATCGCCCTGAAGGGCACCACCATCCCCCACGAGATCGTGGGCGAGTTCGGCGCTGGCCGCATCCTGATGCGTCCCGCCGCTCCCGGTACCGGCGTTATCGCCGGCGGTCCCGTTCGTGCGGTTCTGGAAGTTGCCGGCATCAAGGACATCCGTACCAAGTGCCTGCGCTCCAACAACCCCTGCAACGTGGTCACCGCTACTTTTGACGGCCTGTGCCGCCTGGTAAGCGCTGAAGAAGTTGCTGCCAAGCGTGGTAAGACCGTACAGGAAATCTTAGGTTAAGGAGGCAGTCAACCATGGCAGAGACCGAGAAGAAGGTAGTAGCCACCGAGGCTGCTGAGACCAAGAAGACTGCGGCCAAGAAGACCACCGCAGCCAAGAAGACCACCACCGCCAAGAAGCCCGCCGCCAAGAAGGCTGCTGGTGAAAAGGCTCCCGCAAAGAAGGCTGCCTCCAAGAAGGCTGCCGCTGCCGCCACTGTTACCGTCAAGCTGGTCCGCAGCCTGTCCGGCCGCAGTGAGAAGCAGATCGCTACCGCTCTGAGCCTGGGCCTGAAGCGTATCGGCGACGTTACCGTTCAGCCCGACAATGCCCAGACCAATGGCAAGATCGCCAAGATCAGCCACATGGTAGCGGTCAGCAAAGCGTAACAGCAAGGAGGTGCAAGCACATTGAAGCTTCATGAATTAAAGCCCGCTCAGGGTTCCAATACCGCTGCAAAGCGCAAGGGCCGCGGCCACGGCAGTGGCAACGGCAAGACCGCTGGCTACGGCCACAAGGGCCAGAAGGCTCGCTCCGGTGTTAAGAAGGCCGGCTTCGAAGGCGGCCAGATGCCCCTGCAGCGTCGTCTGCCCAAGCGCGGTTTCAACAACATCTTCGCTACCGAGTATGCCAACGTGAAGATCAGCGACCTGGAAGCGAAGTTCGAGGCCGGCAGTGTAGTGGATACCAAGGCTCTGGTAGAGGCTGGTATCATCAAGAAGTCTCTGGACGGCGTTAAGGTCCTGGGCAACGGCGAGCTGACCAAGGCTCTGACCGTACAGGCCGCCGCCTTTACTGCTTCTGCTAAAGAGAAGATCGAAAAGGCAGGCGGAAAGGCCGAGGTGATCTAAGGTGTTCGATACGTTCCGGAACGCGTGGAAAATCCCCGAGCTGCGCAAAAAGATCCTGTTCACCCTGATGGTGATCGTTCTCTTCCGTGTAGGCTGCGTCATCACGGTGCCCTACATCAACCCGGAAGCGCTGCAGCTGTTTGCGGGCGGTACCGGCAATATGCTGGACTACCTGAATATGATGAGCGGCGGCGCTTTGTCGCAGTGCGCGATCTTCGCGCTGGGCGTTACCCCTTATATCAATGCCTCCATTATCATTCAGCTGCTCACTGTGGCCATCCCGCCGCTGGAGCGGCTGAGCAAGGAAGGCGAGGAGGGCCGGCGTAAGCTGACCCGCATCACCCGGTACACCGGCGCCGGCATCGGCCTGGTAATGAGCATCGGCTATTACCTGATCCTGCGCAACTACGCCGGCGTACTGTCCTACACCAGCGGCTGGGAAGGCATCTTCTCCGCCGTGGTCATCGTGCTCAGCTTCACCGCTGGCGCACAGCTGCTGACCTGGATGGGTGAGCAGATCGATTCCAAGGGCATCGGCAACGGTGTGTCCCTGCTGATCTTCGCGGGCATCGTTTCCCGCTGGAGCAGCATCATCACCTCCGTACAGGAGATGATCGGCAACATCATGGACGGCGAGTTCAAATACGCCATCCTGCTGCCTGTGATCCTGATCCTGGCCCTGGCCTCCATCGTGTTCGTGGTCATCCTGACCAACGCCGAGCGCCGCATCCCGGTCCAGTACGCCAAGCGCGTTGTTGGCCGCAAGATGTACGGTGGCCAGTCCAGCCACATTCCCCTGAAGGTGAATATGAGCGGCGTTATGCCCATCATCTTCGCCAGCGCCCTGATCAGCATCCCCGGTACCATCGGTACTTTCCTGCAGGTAGACAGCCCCTTCTGGGTAGCGTTCTTCAACGTGTTCAACTACCGCAGCCTGCTGTACGCTGTGGTATACCTGCTGCTGATCCTGGCCTTTAACTACTTCTATGTAGCCATCCAGTACAACCCCGTTGAGATCGCGAACAACCTTCGCAAGAACAACGGCGCCATCCCCGGCATCCGCCCGGGCAAACCCACCAGCGACTTCATCACCAAGTGCCTGTCCAAGATCACCTTTGTAGGTGCGATCTTCCTGGGTGTCATCGCCGTTATGCCCATCATCCTGGGCAACGTGGCCGGCATGAACATCCAGCTGGGCGGCACCAGCCTGCTGATCGTTGTGGGCGTGGCTCTGGATACCAGCCGCAGCATGGAAAGCTATCTGCTGATGCGGCATCACAAGGGCTTCTTAGAGTAATGAAAAATACCAATGACCCATGAGAAAGGGGACAACCAAGCATGAATCTCATTCTGTTAGGCGCTCCGGGAGCCGGAAAAGGCACGCAGGCCGAGGTGATCTGCGATAAGCTGCACATTCCGGCCGTGAGCACCGGAAACATTCTTCGCGCTGCTGTGAAAAACGGCACCGAGATGGGTTTGAAAGCCAAGGAGTTTATTGAGAAAGGCGCGCTTGTCCCTGACTCCGTCATCATCGGCATCATCAAAGAGCGATTGGCCGAGCCCGACTGCGCCAACGGCTTTATCCTGGACGGCGTGCCCCGCACGGTGGCCCAGGCCGAAGCCCTGGAGCAGATGGGCATCACCATCGACAAGGTGGTGGATCTGGAAGTGGCGGACGAGACGATCATGCATCGCCTGACCGGCCGGCGTGTCTGCGCCGCCTGTGGGGCGTCCTACCATGTGGAAAACAAGCCTAGCCGCGTTGAGGGAAAATGCGACCGCTGCGGCGGCGACCTGGTGGCCCGCAAGGACGACCAGCCCGAGACCGTGAAAGACCGCTTGAAGACTTATCATGAGCTCACCGAGCCCCTGATCGAGTTCTACAAAGAGCGGGGCAAGCTGGTCGTGGTAGAAGGTCATGAGAGTATTGCTGACACCAGCGAACTGCTGTTGAAAGCACTGGAGGCGTGAGATCGTGATCCAGATCAAAAATGCCAAAGAGTTGGAGATCATGCGGCGTGCCTGCCAGATCAGCGCCGCCGCACTCCGGCTCGGAGGCGAATCGATCGAGGCGGGCATTACCACCGCCGATATCGACAAAATCATTTACGATTACATCGTGAAGCAGGGCGCAAAGCCCAACTTCAAAGGCCTGTACGGCTTTCCGGGCACGGCGTGCATCAGCGTCAACGACGAGGTGATCCACGGCATCCCTTCCAAAAAGAAGGTGATCCGGCCCGGCGATATCGTAAGCATCGACACAGGCGCTGCATGGGGCGGATTCAACGGCGACAACGCCTGCACCTTTGGGTGCGGCAAACTCGACCTGGAGGCCCAGCGGCTGCTGGATGTGACCCATGAGGCCCTGCATCAGGGCATCCGCGCCGCGGTATGCGGCGCCCGGATCGGCGACATCAGCAACGCGGTGCAGACCTATGTAGAGGAAAATGGTTTTTCTGTTGTCCGCAGCTTTGTAGGCCACGGCGTGGGCAAAGAGTTCCACGAAGACCCCGAAGTGCCCAATTACGGCAAGCCGGGCCGTGGTCCGCGTCTGGTGAGCGGAATGACCCTGGCCATTGAGCCGATGGTCAACCAGAAACACTATTCAGTGAAAACCGAACCCGATGGATGGACGGTAAAAACGGCGGACGGCGGTCTTTCTGCCCATTTTGAGCACTCGATCGCCATTACCTCCGCAGGGCCGGTGGTTTTGACCAAGGACTGGGAGGGACCCGGATGGACTTTGTAAAAGGTCAGCTGGTCCGGTCCCTTGCAGGCCGCGACAAGACCCGCACCTTTGCGGTGATGGCCGTGGAAGGCCAGATGCTTTCTCTCGCAGACGGCAGTCTGCGCAAGATAAGCCGGCCGAAGGCCAAAAAGATAAGGCATGTGGCCCCCACCGCCACCGTCCTGCAGGGCGAGAGCCTTGCAAGCGATAAACAGCTCAGTGAGGCGATCCGCGCCTATGACGCTGGTCACCCCATTTAAACTCATGAGGAGGGAAGAGCTTGTCTAAAGAAGACGTAATCGAAGTAGAGGGTACGGTCGTAGAGGCCCTGCCCAATGCCACCTTCCGGGTGGAGCTGGCAAACGGCCATCGGTTGCTGGCACACATCTCCGGCAAACTGCGCACCAATTTCATCCGCATTCTGCCGGGCGATAAAGTCACACTGGAAATGTCGCCCTACGATCTGACCAAGGGCCGCATCACCTGGCGCTCCAAGTAAGCGTCATAGTCAAAAGGAGGTTCATCATTATGAAGGTAAAACCTTCCGTGAAACCCATCTGCGAAAAATGCAAGGTCATCAAGCGCAAAGGCCGCGTGATGGTCATCTGCGAAAACCCCAAGCATAAGCAGCGCCAGGGCTAAGCCCCAAAGCGCTAGGGGGGGCAAGTGCGTAGATTCCCGGCGCAGCCCCCGACATGGACATGGGATGTTATTTTAGGAGGTTTTTAAACTTATGGCACGTATTGCCGGCGTTGACCTGCCCCGCGAAAAGCGCGTTGAAGTAGGCCTGACTTATATTTATGGCATCGGTCCCAGCACTGCTAAGCAGATCCTGGCTGGCACCGGTATCAATCCTGACACCCGCGTGAAGGACCTGACCGCTGAGGAAGAGGGTCTGATCCGTGAATACCTGGACAAGAACAACATCATCGTTGAGGGCGACCTGCGCCGCAACGTGGCGCTGGACATCAAGCGCCTGGTGGAAGTTCAGTGCTACCGCGGTGTTCGTCATCGTAAGGGCCTGCCCGTCCGTGGTCAGCGCACCAAGACCAATGCCCGTACCCGCAAAGGTCCCAAGCGCACTGTGGCGAACAAGAAGAAGTAAGGAGGAGGAAGAGAAATGGCAATCAAAGCTGCTGCTAAGAAGGGCGCCGTCCGCACCAAGCGGCGCGAGCGCAAGAACATTGAGCGCGGCGCTGCCCACATCCAGAGTACCTTTAACAATACCATTGTTACCATTACGGATACTCAGGGCAACACCGTTTCTTGGGCCAGCTCTGGCGGTCTGAACTTCCGTGGTTCCCGTAAGAGCACTCCGTTTGCTGCCCAGTCTGCTGCTGAGACCGCAGCCAAGGCCGCTATGGAGCATGGCATGAAGACCGTAGAAGTATATGTGAAGGGCCCCGGCGCCGGTCGTGAGGCCGCCATCCGCGCCCTGCAGGCTACCGGTCTGGAAGTCAACATGATCAAAGACGTTACCCCCATCCCCCACAACGGCTGCCGTCCCCCGAAGCGCCGCCGCATTTGATCGAAAGGAGAAACTACAGTTATGGCTAAGAATATGGAGCCTATCGCCAAACGCTGCCGCGCTCTGGGCATTTCTCCTGCTGTTATGGGTTATGCGAAGAAGAACACCAATCGCAATCCTGGCGGCCAGATGAGAAAGAAGAAGAGCGAGTACGCTCTGCAGCTGGCCGAGAAGCAGAAGGTCAAGTTTGTGTACGGCATTATGGAGCGTCAGTTCCGTTCCTACTACGAGAAGGCCACTCACATGGCTGGTAAGCCCGGTGAGAACCTGCTGATCCTGGTTGAGCGCCGTCTGGACAACGTTGTGTTCCGTCTGGGCTTTGCCGCTACCCGCCGTGAGGCCCGTCAGCTGGTGAGCCACGCTCATTTCACTGTGAATGGCAAAAAGGTCAATATCCCCTCCTACCTGGTAAAGGCCGGCGATGTGGTGGAGGTTGCTTCTTCCAGCCGTTCTTCCGTTAAGTTCAGCAAGCTGACCGGCGAGGACGCCCCTGTGGTGACCCTGCCCCAGTGGCTGGAGCGCGAGAAGAACTCCCTGAAGGGCACTGTTACCAAGCTGCCTGTTCGCGAGGACATCGATGTGCCTGTTGAGGAGCACCTGATCGTTGAGTTGTACTCCAAGTAATTGGGCTCAGCGCATAGGGAAAGCGAACATTAAAGGCCGGCCGATCTGTTTGGCCGGCCCACCAAGGAGGGTTTTACTATGATGGAGATTGAACGCCCCAGAATCGATACCACCAGCCTGTCTCCGGACGGCCGCTACGGCAAGTTCGTCGTTGAGCCTCTGGAGCGCGGTTTTGGTACCACCTTGGGCAATAGCTTACGGCGTGTCCTGCTTTCGTCGCTTCCCGGCGTTGCCGTCACCAGCGTAAAGATCGATGGCGTAGTCCACGAGTTCAGCACCGTTCCCGGCGTTAAGGAAGACGTTACCGAGATCATCCTGAACCTGAAGGGCGTTGCCGCCAAGCTCTACGCTGACGGACCCGTCACCGTTCGCATCGAAGCGGCCGGTGAGGGCGAGGTTACCGCTGGCAGCATCAAACCCAGCGATGAGATCGAAGTGCTTAACCCCGAATGGCATATCGCCACCCTGGACGAGGGCGCAAAGCTCGTGATGGAGCTGACCTTCGACAAGGGCCGCGGTTATGTGCCTGCGGAACGCAACAAGCAGGCTGTGATGGAAAAGAACGATCTGAACGTTCTGCCCATCGACAGCATCTACACCCCCGTTCTGAAAGTCAACTACACGGTGGAGAACACCCGTGTTGGCCAGATCACCGACTACGATAAACTGACTTTGGAAGTTTGGACCGACGGTACCATCAATGCCAAGGAAGCCGTGAGCCTTGCGGCCCGCGTGCTGACCGAGCATCTGAACCTGTTCGTCAATCTGTCGGAAGAAGCCATGGGCGCTGAGATCATGGTGGAGAAGGACGATAAGGGCAAGGAGAAGGCTCTGGAGATGACCATCGAAGAGCTGGATCTGAGCGTGCGTTCCTTCAACTGCCTCAAGCGCGCAGGCATCAACACTGTAGAAGACTTGATCAACAAGTCTGAGGACGAAATGATGAAGGTTCGCAACCTCGGACGTAAGAGCCTGGAAGAAGTCATGGCAAAGCTGGACTCCCTGGGCTTTACACTTACCAAAGACGACGAGTAATTACTGCAAAGGAGTGAAACGGGATGCCCGGTACCAGAAAACTCGGCCGGACCAGCGATCACCGCAACGCTATGCTGCGCGCTATGGTCACCTACCTGTTTGAAAACGGCAAGATCGAGACCACCGTTACCCGCGCCAAGGAAGTTCGTTCCATGGCCGAGAAGATGGTGACCCTCGGTAAAAAGGAAGATCTGTATTCCAAGCGCCAGGTCTTCTCCTACATTACCAAGGAGACTGTTGCCAAGAAAGTGATCGACGAGTACGGCCCCAAATATGCGGACCGCAACGGCGGTTACACCCGCATCATCAAGATCGGCGCTCGCCGCGGCGACGCTGCCGAGATGGCCATCATCGAGCTGGTTTGATCGAAAGATGACCCGCATCCCCGCCCCACAAAGGGCGGGGATTTTTTGTGCCCGAAAAGGGGAGGCCGGCGCCTTGAACGGGCGTAGTTTGGGCAAAGCGACAGCGAGCCTTGGGAGGGATCCGGGGAAAATGGTCTTTCCGCCCATTCCGCCGCCGCAATATTGACGAATGACCAAATTCCGCCTATAATTAAAGCTGTTGTTTTTTCATAATATTTGAGCGCGGCGGGCCACAAAGGCGGTCGCACCGCTCAGACACTATTTCTATGGAAAAGGAGCGGAAAGACCCATGAAACCTTTGATCCTGCAATCAGACTTCGGCCTGGCGGACGGCGCGGTGAGCGCCATGTACGGCGTGGCGGAGGGCGTGTGCGACCAGCTGCGTGTGTTTGACCTGACCCATGACATCCCCCAGTATGACATCTGGGAAGCCAGCTACCGGCTGATCCAGACGGTACAGTACTGGCCGGAGGGCAGTGTGTTTGTGAGCGTGGTGGATCCCGGCGTGGGCACCGACCGGCGCAGCATCGTGGCCAAGACCAGCGGCGGCCAGTACATCGTGACCCCGGACAACGGCACCCTGACCCACATCAAGCGGATGCGGGGCATCACCGAGGCCCGTGTGATCGACGAAAGCCGCAACCGGCTGCCCAACTCCGGCGAGAGCTACACCTTCCACGGCCGTGACATTTATGCCTTTACCGGCGCCCGGCTGGCTTCCGGCGTGATCGGCTGGGAAGAGGTGGGCCCCGCCATCGACCCGGCCTCCATCGTGGAGCTGCCGGTGGTGGATGCCGTGCTGGAAAATGACGTGGTCAGCGGCACCATCGACGTGCTGGACGTGCGCTTTGGCAGCCTGTGGACCAACATCCCCCGGGAGCTGTTCGCCCAGCTGCACATCACCCACGGCCAGCGGGTGGAGATCACCATCAGCAACGACACCCGGGTGCTGTACAAAAACATCATGGTGTACGCCAAGAGCTTTGCGGACGTTGCTCTGGGCGAGCCGCTGCTGTATGTGAACAGCCTGGACTGCATGGCGGTGGCCATCAACCAGGGCAGCTTTGCCCGTGCCTACAACATCGGCACCGGCACCTCCTGGCGCATCAGCCTGCGCAAGGCCCCTCGGGTCATCTACGAATAAGGTACGCCCACAGGCGGCCTTGCGGGGCCGTTTGTGAGAAGATACGCACAACGAAACGGAATGTAAAGTGAGGTAACGATCATGAAAAAGATGTCTGTTAAGACGGTGGTCGCCATCGGTATCGGTGCGGCGCTGTTCTTCGTGCTGGGCCGCTTTGTGGCCATCCCTGTGCCCTTTGTGCCCAACACCACCTTCAGCCTGCAGTACGGCATCCTGGGGCTGTTTGCGGCCCTCTTCGGCCCCATTGCCGGCATGCTTATCGGCTTTATCGGTCACACCCTGATCGACCTGAGCTGGGGCAGCCCCTGGTGGAGCTGGATCATCGCCAGCACCTGCTTCGGCCTGATGGTGGGCCTGTTCACCCGCAAGCTGGACCTGGAGAGCGGCTCCTTTGGCAAAAAGGAGATTCTGACCTTTAACCTAGCCCAGATCGCGTCCCATGCCATTTCCTGGCTGGTGATCGCGCTGGCCCTGGATATGGCCATCTACGCCGAGCCCTTTGCCAAGGTGCTGACCCAGGGCATCACCGCCACCATCCTGAACTCCATCGCCACCGGCGTTGTGGGCACCCTGCTGATAATGGCCTACGCCAAGACCCGTACCAAGAAGGGCTCTCTGAACAAGGAGTAAGCCTGTTTGGCAAGACCCTTTGCACCAACATTCCAGAGGCGGGAAAAACGCTTTTCCCGCCTCTTTTTTCACGAAGAACCATACTGACTGGGAGGGCAAATCATGCCGCAGCCGATCATTGAATTTAAGAACTTTGGCTTCCAGTACGACGCGCAGGCCGAGCCTACCCTGCACAACATCGATCTGGCCATCTATCCGGGGGAAAAGGTGCTCATTGCAGGCCCCTCCGGCAGCGGCAAAAGCACCATTGCCAGCTGCATCAACGGCCTGATCCCCTTCAGCTACCCCGGCAAATGCACCGGCAGCCTCACCGTTGCCGGGCTGGATGCCCCCCATTCCAGCCTGTTTGAGCTGTCCAAATATGTGGGCACCGTTCTGCAGGACCCGGACGGCCAGTTCATCGGCCTGACGGTGGCGGAGGACATCGCCTTTGCGCTGGAAAACGACCAGGTGGAGCAGGGCAAGATGAAGCAGATCGTGCAGCAGGTGGCCCGGTTGGTGGACATCGACGGCCAGCTGGGCAGCGCCCCCCACGCTTTGTCCGGCGGGCAGAAACAGCGGGTGAGTCTGGCGGGCGTCATGGTGGACGATGTGGACATCCTGCTGTTTGACGAGCCTTTGGCGAACCTGGACCCGGCCACCGGCAAGCAGACCATCGAGCTGATCGAGGCCATCCAGCAGCGCAGCGGCGCGGCGGTGGTCATCATCGAGCACCGGCTGGAGGACGTGCTGTGGCGCAGCGTGGACCGAATCGTGCTGGTAGGGGAGGGCCGCATCCTGGCGGACACCACCCCCGATCAGCTGCTGGCCAGCGGCCTGCTCACTGAAAACGGCATCCGGGAGCCGCTGTACCTGACCGCCCTGAAGTATGCGGGCGTGGAGATCACGCCGGAGAAACGCCCGGCCCACATCGACACCATCCAGCTGGAAGAGGCGGACAAGGAAAAGATGCGGGAGTGGTTCCGGCAGACGCCTCCCGCCCCGCCGGCCCCCCAGCAGGAGGTGCTGCTGGAGGTGGAGGATCTGACCTTCGGCTATGAGGAGGGCCAGACCAACCTGGAGCATGTAAGCTTCCAGGTGCACAAAGGCGAGATGCTGAGCATCGTGGGCCGCAACGGCGCGGGCAAGAGCACCCTGTCCAAGCTGATCTGCGGCTTTGAGACCCCCAACAGCGGCCGCATCCGGCTGAACGGCCGCGACCTGAGCGGGGACACTATCAAGGAGCGGGCGGCCCACATCGGCTATGTGATGCAGAACCCCAACCAGATGATCTCCAAGCCCATGATCTGGGACGAGGTGGAGCTGGGCCTTTTGCAGACGGAGATGACCGCCGAGGAGCGCAAGGCCCGGGTGGAAGAGACCCTGAAGATCTGCGGGCTGTATCCCTTCCGCAAGTGGCCGGTGTCGGCGCTGTCCTTCGGGCAGAAAAAGCGGGTGACCATTGCCAGCGTGCTGGTGATGGACCCGGAGATCATCATTCTGGACGAGCCCACCGCCGGCCAGGACTTCCGCCATTATACCGACATCATGGAGTTTCTGCGCAGCCTGAACAAGCGGGGCGTCACCGTGATGATGATCACCCACGACATGCACCTGATGCAGGAGTACACCGGCCGGGCGCTGGTGTTCAGCCAGAAGCGGCTGCTGCATGACGGCACCGCCGTGGAGGCGCTGACCACCCCGGAACTGGTAAAAGAGGCGAGCCTCAAGGAAACGAGCCTGTTCACCCTGGCCCAGAAGTGCGGCGTGGAGCCGCCCCAGGCCTTTGTGCAGCGCTTTATCGACTACGACAGGCAGGTGAGAGACGATGAGTAAAAACGCGGCATTGAGCTATCTGCCCCGCAAATCGGTGGTGCACCGGATGACCGGCACCACTAAGCTGGCCTTTTTCCTGCTGTGGAGCACCGCCGCCATGCTGACCTACGACACCCGCCTGCTGGCGGCCATGACGGTGGGCGGCCTGGTGCTGTTCGGCGTGAGCCGCATCAAATTGCAGGAGGTAAAGGGCGCGCTGCTCTTTATGCTGGCCCTGGTGATGCTGAACCTGATCGCGATCTTCCTCTTTTCGCCGGATCAGGGCACCGCGATCTACGGCACCCGCCATGTGATCCTGCCGCTGTTCTGGCGGTATAACGTGACCCAGGAGACGTTATTCTACCTGCTGAACTTCTTTTTGAAATACAGCGCCGTGATCCCGGTGGCGCTGCTGTTCATCCTTGCCACCGACCCCAGCGAGTTTGCCGCCAGCCTGGCGGGCATCGGCGTGAGCTATAAGGTGGGCTATGCGGTGGCGCTGGCCCTGCGCTACATCCCGGACGTGCAGCGGGACTTCCACAACATCAGCCAGGCCCAGCAGGCCCGTGGCGTGGACCTGAGCGCGAAGGACAAGACCATGACCCGCTTGAAGAACTCGGCAGCCATCCTGCTGCCGCTGGTGCTGTCCAGCCTGTCCCGCATCGAGACCATCTCCAACGCTATGGAGCTGCGGGGCTTTGGCAAGCACAAAAAGCGCACCTGGTACGTAAAGCGG
Source organism: uncultured Oscillospiraceae bacterium (assembly GCA_949291395.1). Taxonomy (GTDB): domain Bacteria; phylum Bacillota; class Clostridia; order Oscillospirales; family Ruminococcaceae; genus Allofournierella. The sequence continues at coordinate 21,000 of CASEVW010000178.1, forward strand.
CCTTTCCAGGCCCGTGACTGGGCGGCCATGGCCCTGGCGGCGGCGGTGCTGGCGGTGAGCCTTGGCATCACCCTGACCACCGGCAGCCGGTATTTCAACCCCTTTGTTTCATAAAAACGGATCGCTGTGATCCACTTTTCCCCGGAGCGCCGGCATGGCGTCCCGGGGGATTTTTTTGCCTGTGGGACCGGGGAAAATCCAATATTTTGTTATATATTAGATTTATAATACAAATTGTATTTAAGATAAGACTTTGATGAGGTAGATAGAGAGCCCAGGCAAGGATGCGCCCCGGCATCCCGGCATTGCTTTGTATTCCATGACGTGGCCAGTGAGGGCGGCGGCAGCGGCGGGCAAGATCGAGAGAGGCCCCTTGGGCATATCCTGAAAAAGGCGAAAATTCAATACAAATCGTAATAATAAATATGAATATAACAAAAGTGAAGGGCCGCAAGTGTGGAATAAGCCTTTGGAAGGCGTTGTTTGCGCCGGATAGCCGCCCGGCAGCAGCATGCTTTATGTGTCAGTCAGGGTCAATGGAAAGGCGGTGTGCATCCCTCCCGGGCCTTTGGGCAAAATGGAAAATAAGCGGGCGGATTTTTTGGCAGGATGGACAAAAAAATAACGGCAAAAATCGGCGATTTGCGGGTAAAAAAGGAGCAAAACGTGTTTTGAAAAGGCCGTTTCTGGAAGTTTTTCTTGGGCAAAACGTCTAATTTTTTGCCGGGCGGCCGGTGTAACCGGGGCAAGCCGCAGAAAATGCGGAAAAGCGTCATTTTTACTGGCCGGAACGTAAAGTTTGTGTTAATATTTTAATTGAACCAGTGCGCTTGGGGCGGACAGCGTCGCCCCAGGCAGCAAATAAACAAGACAATATGCGGAGGAGCGTTTCCATGATGCAACAGTCGAACGGAACGGATTTTTTTATTGGTGGCAGCGGCGTGGCTGATCTGGGCCTGATCGCCACTCCCGGCGCACAGGAGCTGACGGCTTTGATCGACCGTCACCTGGTGGCATGGGCTAAGAAGAAGGGCGAGGACCGGGAGACCTTCATCATCCCCAGCGAGTGCCCCCGCTTTTCTTCCGGCGACGGCAAGGGTGTGATCCGTGAGAGCGTGCGCGGCGATGACCTGTACTTTGTGGTGGACGTGGGCAACTACAGCTGCAAGTACAAGATGTTCGGCAACGAGAACTGCATGAGCCCCGACGATCACTACCAGGATCTGAAGCGCCTGATCCAGGCCGCTTCCGGCAAGGCGCACCGCATCACCGTGATCATGCCTCTGCTGTACGGCAGCCGCCAGCATCGCCGCGCTTACCGGGAAAGCCTGGACTGCGCGTACGCTTTGCAGGAGCTGCAGAGCATGGGCGTGGAGAACATCATCACCTTTGATGCTCACGACCCCCGCGTTTCCAACGCCGTGCCCCTGATGGGCATGGACAACGTGATGCCCACCTACCAGGTGCTGAAGAGCATGTTCAAGAACATCCCCGACTTCAAGCCCACCCGTGAGAGCTTCATGGTCATCAGCCCGGACGAGGGCGCCATCAACCGGAACATGTACTACGCCAGCGTGCTGGGCGTGAACCTGGGCATGTTCTACAAGCGCCGTGACTACTCCCGCGTGGTGAACGGCCGCAACCCCATCGTGGCCCATGAGTACCTGGGCGAGAGCGTGGAAGGCAAGGACGTGTTCATCGCCGACGACATCATCTCCTCCGGCGAGAGCATGCTGGACATCGGCTACGAGCTGAAAAAGCGCGGCGCCAACCGCATCTTCTGCTATGCCACCTACGCCATCTACACCGGCGGCCTGGCCGAGTTCGACAAGGCCTACCAGGAGGGCATCATCTCCGGCGTGTTCGGCACCAACCTGACCTACCGCACCCCCGAGCTGCTGAGCCGTGAGTGGTTCCACGAGGTAGATGTTTCCAAGTACATCGCCTATTTTGTGGACGCCATCAACCACGACATGAGCATCGGCGACATCATCGATCCTCACAGCAAGATCGAAGCTTTGCTGAAGCGCTACAACGTAAAGTAAAAAACAAAACGGAATAAGTAGCTTTGTTTTTACAAAACGGATAAAAAACCGCCCCGGTTTTGCCTGATACAGGCAGGCCGGGGCGGTTTTTGATACAAAGGCGTGTCATTTCAATTTGGCAAACTGGTCAATAGCCTTTTGCAGCTGTTCGATCACCTGGTCGGTGTCGTCGCCGCTGCGCACGCAGTGTTCCAGATGTTCGGTGAGGATGAGCTTTGCCACCTGGGTGACGGCGCTGTTCACGCTGGAAAGCTGGGTGAGCAGATCGCCGCAGGGGCGGCCCTCGTTCACCATCTCCCGGATGCCGTTCACCTGGCCGCTGATGCGGGCCAGCCGGCGGTCCACGTCGGCGGAATGTTTACAGTGCATAACGGTTTCTCCTTTAAAAGGTCTTACTGTTAGTATATACGCAAAACCGCCCGCTGGCAACTTTTTTGCCAAAAGCGTTGACAAGGGCACCGGGCGCGGCTATAATCAAGGTGTTGCCAGTGGCAAGATACGACAGACAACAAGAAGGAGTGTGAAAGCATGCGCAGTGTTTCCTGCTGAGTAATATTTGGGCAAGGTGCTTCCCGGCGGTTTTGAAAAAGAGCCGTTCGGTGGTTTCGCCGTGCCCGCTGCGGGAGACATTTTGAGGGACGAGAAGTTCCGGCGCGTGATGCTTTTGCGCTTTTTGCATTCGGATAAAAACTGCTCCAGGGAAAGTTCTGTTTTGGGGCAGGGCGTGCATCGAGCAAAGGCCGCGGAGAGAAATGTGTCTCTCTGCGGCCTTTTTCTGTTCTGTTGCAAAAGGAGGAATGCGCTATGTCTTTGATCCAGGTACAGGATCTGACCTTTTCTTATCCGGGCAGTTTTGACCCGGTGTTTGAACACGCCAGCTTTCAGCTGGACACCGACTGGAAGCTGGGCTTCGTGGGCCGCAACGGCAGGGGAAAGACCACCTTTTTGCGGCTGCTGCAGGGGCAGTACCCCTATCAGGGCAGCATCCGGGCCAGTGTGGAATTTGATTACTTTCCCTTTGCGGTGGAGGATCCCTGGCTGCCCTTACAGGAGTTGGCCGGGCAGCACTGCCTCCAGCTGGAGGACTGGCGGCTGGCCCGGGAACTGAGCCTGCTGGGCATGGACCCGGACACCCGGTGGCAGCCCTATGCCACCCTGAGCCAGGGCCAGCAGACAAAAGCCCTGCTGGCGATGCTGTTTTTGCGGGAAAACCGCTTTCTTTTGATCGACGAGCCCACCAACCACCTGGACCTGGAAGCCCGCCAGGCAGTGAGCCGGTATCTGGCAAAGAAGAAGGGCTTCATCCTGGTGAGCCACGATCGGGCCTTTTTGGACGGCTGTGTGGACCACATCCTTTCCATCAACAAATGCACCATCCAGGTGATGCGGGGCAACTACTCCACCTGGGAGATGCAGCAGCAGCGGCAGGAACAGTTTGAAGCGGGGCAGAACGAAAAGCTGAAACGGCAGATCGGCCAGCTGGAGGCCGCCGCCCGCCAGACCGCCGCCTGGTCGGACAAGGTGGAGGCCAGCAAGAAAAACAACGATCCCAGCAAAAAGGGCGCCGCTTCGGTGGACCGGGGGTTCATCGGCCACAAGGCGGCCAAGATGATGCAGCGCTCCAAGGCCATCGAACGGCGGCAGGCCGCCGCCATTGAGGAGAAAAAGGGCCTTTTGAAGGACCGGGAGGAGATCGAGAGCCTGAAACTCTGGCCCCAGCGGCACCCCAAAAAGGTGCTGGCCCGGGTGGAGGCGCTCACCGCCTGGTATGGGGAGCACAAGGCCTGCGGACCGGTGAGCCTGACGGTGGAACAGGGCCAGCGCATCGCCCTGCAGGGGCCCAATGGCTGCGGAAAATCCACCCTGTTCCGGCTGCTGCTGGGCCAGTGGCCGGCGGAGCTGCACACCACCGGCCGGGTGGAGACCGCCAGCGGCCTGATCGTCAGCTATGTGCCCCAGTCCACCGGGGATGTGGCCGGCAGCCTGGCGGGATACGAGCAGGCCCGGGGGCTGGAGGCCAGCCTGTTCCGGGCGGTGCTGCGCAAGCTGGGCTTTGAGCGGGTGCAGTTTGAAAAGGATCTGGCCGGTTACAGCGCCGGGCAGAAGAAAAAACTGGCTCTGGCGGCCAGCCTTTGCCAGAAAGCCCACCTGTATCTGTGGGACGAGCCGCTGAACTACATCGACCTGCCCGCCCGCCAGCAGCTGGAAGAGCTGCTACTGACCTTTGCCCCCACGCTTTTGTTCGTGGAGCACGACCAGCGTTTTGTGGAAACGGTGGCCACCCAGGTGATCCGGCTGGAATAAAAAAGCCCCCGCCTGTCCGAAACGTCGGACAGGCGGAGGTTGCATGATCTAGGGAAAAGGTTATTCGGTGTAGGTGGCCCAGGTCAGGTCCAGCACCGGGCCAAAGGGCTGAAAGACCACGTGCTCCACGCCGCTGGCCAGGATCAGCGCCTGGTCCTGGTACCAGAGGGGATACACCGGGGCGGCCGCTAACAGGCGGCTTTCCGCCTGGGCTACCTGGCTCACGGTGGGCTGTAAGCTGCGCAGCAGGGCGTTCACGTCGCTGTCAAAGGTGCTGTCCTGCCAGCCGGTGAGGCTGCCGCCGGTGAACTGGGCCAGAAAGTCCGCCGCGTCGTTGCTGGCGGGGGAGAAGGGCAGCAGGGCGATCTGGTACTCGCCGCTGGCCACGGCCTGGCGCAGCTCATCCAAAGGCAGGGCTTTCAGGGAGAAGTAGGCAGAGAAAGAGCCCAGGTCCCGCTGCCACTGCTGGTTGATCTGCTCCACCAGCTGCTGGGAAACGCTGCCCTCCGGGTAAAGCACCTGGATGCCGGAAAACTGGGTCAGGCCCGCTGTGGCAAGGCCGGTGCGGCAGGTGTCCCGCACGTCGGCCACCGCAGGCAACAGGCTGCCCGCCGCTTGGCGGTAGTTCTGGCCGTCCACCGTCAAAGCCGGGGGCAGAAGGCCCTCCGCCACGGAGAAATCCTGGGGTAGGTCGGTCACGGCGCTGGCCGCGCTGGCGGAAAGGGCCAGCCGCACCCCGGCGGCGGACAGCTGCTTGTCCTCACAGTTGAACACCAGCCCCCAGGTGGTGGCGGTGTAGGGGATGCTGGGCAGGCTGCCGGCGGCGCTGGCGCTGTCGATGGCGGCGGTGGCGTCCTCCTGCTGCACCCGCTGCACGCCGCTCAGCGGCGCAGAGGAAGAAGCGGCGGAGGAGGACGAGGAACTGCCGGAGGCATCCGTATCGCTGCCGCTGTCGATCACCAAACGCAGGCTGGTGATCAGGCTGCCGCTGCCGCTACGGCGCAGGAACAGGCCGTTTTCGTTCCAGTTGTACAGGTAAAAATGGCCGTTGGCCAGGGTGTTGGCGGCGCTCAGGCCGTAGGCCCCGGCGCTGTGCTCAAAAAATTCCTGGTTGCAGGGCATGGCCCCCGGCTGGCTGAGCTTGGCCAAAAAGCTGTCGTCCGGCTCTTCCAGCTGAAAGACCACCGTTTTGGCGTCCGGCGCGCTGACGCCCAGCTGGCTGGCATCCATGCTGCCGTCCAAAATGGCCTGGGCGTTTTTCAGGTTGCCGAACAGGGTGGTGTAGGGGCTGCCCGTCTCGGGCCGGAACACCCGCTGCATCCCGAACACAAAGTCGTGGGCGGTGAGGGGGTATTCCTTTTCGTGGCGGCTCAGCTTGGTGTAGGCCAGGTCGTCTTTCAAGGTAAAGGCGTAGGTGAGGCCGTCGGCGCTGACGGTGTAGCTGTCGGCGCAGTCCAGCACCGGCTGGCCGGTCTCGTCCATGCGGGTCAGCCCCCGGAACAGGTTGGTCACGGCGATGAGCTCCGGGCTTTCCTGGGCCAGCTGGGGGTCCAGGTTGGAGGGCACCCGCTCCACCCGCCAGGTAAAGCTGGCGGAACTGCCGCAGCCGGTCAGACCCAAAGCCAGGCAGGCCGTGAGCAGCAGCGAAAGAAAACGATGCAGTTTCATAATGCTAAAAGATCCTTTCCCAACAAGGCAGGCGTCCCGCCCGCCAAACAACAAAATACAGATACAGCAGCGTGCTGTTTTTATAATACATACAAGAAGCGTATCTATCGTACCAAAAAAAGAAGAAAAACTCAAATACAATCCTGTGAAATCTTCGGTTTTGCCGAAAAAACCGGCCATTTTGCAAAAATCGGCCCTGCAACGGGGCCTTTTGGTTGCGAAGCGGGGCAAAACTGACTATAATAACAAGGAAAATGACTTTTAAAGGGGCGTATACCATATGCAGCAGGATCGCGAGCGGTTAGCCGCGTTTATCAATGGAAAAAAGGTGGCCTTTATCGGCGCCGGGGTGAGCCACAAGACCCTGATCGGCCAGTTCTGCGCCATGGGGGCAAAGGTGACCTTGTGCGACAAAAAGCAGCTGGAGGACTTTGGCGACTACGCCGAGACCCTGCGCCAGCTGGGCGTGGCGCTGAGCCTGGGGGAAAGCTATCTGGAAGGCCTTGCCGGGCAGGACATCATTCTGCGCACGCCGGGCTTTGAGTACTACACCCCCGCTTTGCAGGCGGCCAAGGCGGCGGGCAGCCTGGTGACCAGCGAGATGGAGCTGTTCTTTGAATACTGCCCCTGCGAGATCTGCGCCGTGACCGGCTCGGACGGCAAGACCACCACCACCAGCCTGATCGCCGCCATGTTCCAGGCGGCGGGCCGCACCGTGCACCTGGGGGGCAACATCGGCCGCGCCCTGCTGCCCATCCTGGATCAGATCGACCCGGCGGACGAGGCGGTGGTGGAGCTGTCCAGCTTCCAGCTGATCAGCATGCGCCGCAGCCCCAAGGTGGCGGTGGTCACCAACGTGACCCCCAACCATCTGGACCACCACAAGGATATGCAGGAGTATGTGGACGCAAAGCGGAACATCCTGCTTTGGCAGGACGAGAGCTGCCGGGCGGTGCTGGGTTATGAAAACGACATCACCCGTTCCATGCAGGGGGACTGCAAGGGCAGCCAGTGCTGGTTCACCCGGCTGCACGAGACCGACAACGGCGCTTTCCTGCGCCAGGACGGCATGCTCTGCATGGCGGAAAACGGTGTGGCGACCCCCATCCTGCACAAGGACGAGATCAAGCTGCGGGGCGTGCACAACATCGAGAACCTGCTGGCCGCCTGTGCCGCCGTCTGGGGCCGGGTGCCGGTGGAAGCCATGCATCAGGTGGGGGCCAGCTTCACCGGCGTGGAACACCGCATCGAGCCGGTGCGCCTGCTGGACGGGGTGCAGTGGTACAACGATTCCATCGCTTCCAGCCCCACCCGCACCATTGCCGGGCTGCGCAGCTTTGACCAGAAGATCATCATCATTGCCGGCGGCTACGACAAAAAAATCCCCTACGAGCCGCTGGCCCCGGAGATCCTGGCCCATGTGAAGGTGCTGGTGCTGATGGGCCAGACCGGCCCCAAGATCGAGGCGGCGGTGCGCGCCTGCCCCGGCTTTGCCGAGAGCGGCCTGGTCATCGAGCATGCGAAAGACATGGCTGAGGCGGTGGCCCTGGCCCGCAAAAACGCAAAGCCCGGCGATGTAGTGAGCCTGTCGCCCGCCTCCGCCAGCTTTGACCTTTATCCCAACTTTGAGGTGCGGGGACGCCACTTTAAAGAGCTGGTAAACGCCCTGTGATCCGCACGGCAAACGACAGCGAGACCCGCCGCCGTTTTTTGGCGGCGCTGGCCGGCCCCATGGCCTGCGAGCTGGGGGCCGCCTTTGCGACCTTCGGTACGCTGCCCGGCTCCGGCTGGCAGTTTTACACCGGTGGGGAAGGGCAGCCGCCCTTTGCTCTGGCGGTGCGGGGGGCTTCGGCCCTGCTGGCCGGCCCGGCGGATGGAGAGGAGCTGCAAAGCTTTTTGGCCTTTCTGGGCGTGGAGCATCTGCGCACCGCCCTGCCGCCCGAGGGCTGGCAGACGGGGGAGACCCTCACCCGGATGATCCTGCCGCCCGACGGGCC
>CASEVW010000179.1 GCA_949291395.1 uncultured Oscillospiraceae bacterium
CGGCATCCTGCTGCTGGACGTCACCCCCCTGAGCCTGGGCATCGAGACCCTGGGCGGCGTTTGCACCAAGATCATCGAGCGCAACACCACCATCCCCACCAAGAAGAGCCAGATCTTCTCCACCGCCGCCGACAACCAGCCCAGCGTTGAGGTCAACGTGCTGCAGGGCGAGCGTGAGATGGCTGCCGACAACAAGAGCCTGGGCATGTTCAAGCTGGACGGCATCCCCGCCGCTCCCCGCGGCGTGCCCCAGATCGAGGTCACCTTCGACATCGACGCCAACGGCATCGTGCACGTAAGCGCCAAGGACCTGGGCAGCGGCAAGGAGCAGAGCATCACCATCACCGCTTCCACCAACATGAGCAAGGAAGACATCGACAAGGCTGTGCGTGAGGCCGAGCAGTTCGCCGCCGAGGACAAGAAGAAGCGCGAGGACATCGACACCCGCAACGGCGCGGACCAGCTGGTGTTCCAGACCGAGAAGACCCTGTCCGAGCTGGGCGACAAGGTAGACGCCGCCAAGAAGGCCGAAGTGGAAAGCAAGCTGGCCGAGCTGAAGGAAGCTTTGAAGGGCACCGACATCGAGGCCATCAAGGCAAAGCAGGACGCTGTGCAGAAGGCGTTCTACGCCATCAGCGAGGAGCTGTACAAGAACGCCCAGGCCGCCCAGGGCGCTGCTGGCGCCGCCGGTGCGGACAATGGCGCTGCGAACAACCAGAAGCCGGACGACGGCGTGGTTGACGCGGACTTCAAAGAGGTATAAAATAGTACTCCCAGCAATCCTTCCAGCCGCCCCAGCGTTCTGGGGCGGCAATTTGTGATTTTACATGAGGGGCCCGCCCGGCGGGCTTAAGGTGAGATAAGGTATGGCAGATAAACGCGATTATTACGAAGTCCTGGGCGTGGCCAAAAACGCCAGCGACGACGAATTGAAAAAAGCGTACCGCAAGCAGGCCAAAAAGTATCACCCGGACCTGAACCCGGGCGACAAGGAGGCCGAGGCCAAGTTCAAAGAGGTGAACGAGGCCTATGAGGTCTTAGGCGACAAGGAAAAGCGCGCCCGTTACGACCAGTTCGGCTTTGCGGGCGTGGACCCCAGCTACGGCGCGGGCGCTGGCGGGGCTGGCGGTTACGGCGGCTTCGGCGGCGGTTTTGGCGGCGTGGACCTGGGCGATATTTTCGGGGATATTTTCGGCAGCGGCTTTGGCGGTGGCTTCGGCGGCTTTGGCGGCGGCCGGGCCAACCCCAACGCTCCCCGCAAGGGCTCTGACGTGCGGGTCAGCCTGGTGCTCAGCTTTATGGAAGCGGTGCACGGCTGCACCAAGACCATCACCATCAACAAGCAGGACACCTGCCCCGACTGCGGCGGCACCGGCGCGGCCAAGGGTACCAGCCCCGAGACCTGCCCGGACTGCCACGGCACCGGCTATGTGAGCCGGAACATCCGCATGGGCGGCATGGTCATGCAGCAGCAGCAGCCCTGCTCCCGCTGCGGCGGCAAGGGCAAGATCGTCAAGACCCCCTGCACCCACTGCCACGGCAGCGGCAAGGTGGGCGCCAAAAAGACCCTGGAGGTCAAGATCCCCGCTGGCATCAACGACGACCAGAGCATCGCGCTGCGGGGCCAGGGCGACGCCGGCGTGAACGGCGGCCCGGCCGGTGACGTGATCGTCATCATCACCGTGCGGCCCGACCCCATGTTCGAGCGTGACAACTACGACGTGTGGGTCAACGTGCCCATCACCTTCAGCCAGGCGGTGCTGGGCGCTTCCATCGTGGTGCCCACGGTGGACGGCAAGGTGGAGTACAACGTGCCGGAAGGCACCCAGAGCGGCACCACCTTCCGGCTGCGGGGCAAGGGCATCCAGTACCTGGGCGGCCGCGGACGGGGCGACCAGTACGTGAAGGTGAACGTGGAGATCCCCAAAAAGTTGAACCGCACCCAGCGGGAGGCCCTGAAAGCCTTTGAGGAGAGCCTCAAGGACGAAAACTACGAGCAGCGCAAGGGCTTTTTCAAAAACCTGAAAGACCTGTTCGACAAAAACAAATAAATCCAAGTGAACAAACGATCCCCCGAAGAAACTCTCCGGGGGATCGTTTTTTGTGATTTGCTGGCAGATGCTCGCTCTGCCGGAGGGATCTTATCTTGGGAGGGGAAAGCTCACAGGTCCTTGGCGGCCTGGTAGCCGGCGGTGACGGCGTCCTTGATGTTGCCGGTCTTCACCGCATCCCCGATCAGGTGGTAGACTGCACCGGCGGCCTTCAGCATCTCTTCCACCGCGGGGTCGGGCTTGTAGCCCGCCGCAAAGACCAGCGTGTCCGCATCGGGGATGCAGTGCTCCTGGCCGTCTTTGGTGTACCAGATGTTGGTCTCGTCCACTCGCTCCACCTTGGCGCCGCAGATCATCTGAACGCCCTTGTCCATCATGCGCCGCACCAGAAGGCTGCGGCCGGGGCCGGACTCGCCCATCATCACGCCGGGGGCCATCTCCAGCAGGGTGACTTCCCGGTTGCGGGGGTGCAGATCGTTCACCAGCGGGGCCAGGTAATCGGCGGTCTCACAGCCCACCGAGCCGCCGCCCAGCACCACCACCCGGCGGCCGGGGAACCCGCGGCCCGCCAGCACGTCATCGGCGGTCATCCACTGCTTGAAGGCGGTGAAGGGCGAAAGGACGATGGGCTGGGCGCCGGTGCCGGCGATCACCTCATAGCCCTTGAACTCGCCTTCCAGCATGGCCTTGTCCACGGTGCAGTTCAGCCGCACCTCCACACCGGCCTGTTCCAGCCGGCGGGCCATGTACTGCACCAGCCGGGTCAGATCCTGTTTGGCGATGGGCACGGCGGCGATGCGCAGCAGGCCGCCCAGCTCCGCCTCTTTTTCGCACAGGACCACATGATGGCCCCGCTTTTTGGCCACAAAGGCGGCTTCCATGCCGGCGGGGCCGCTGCCGATCACCAACACGTTCTGTTTGACCGGGGCCGGAGACAGGGTGTCCTCGTTTTCCAGTTCAAAGGAGGGGTTCACGGTGCAGGCCACCCGCTTGCCGAACATGATGCCGTTCAAGCAGCGCAGACAGCCGATGCAGGGGCGGATGTCGTCCACCCGTTCCTCCTGGACCTTGCGGACGAATTCCGGGTCGCACAGGTTGGCCCGGCCGATCATGCAGATGTCCGCCTTGCCGTTGGCGATCAGCTCTTCGGCGATCCAGGGCTCGGTGATGCGGCCCACGGTGGCCACCGGGATGGAGATGTATTTTTTGATCTCCGCGGCGGTGCGGGCGTGGGAGCCCATGGGGGTGCCGGGGGCGGGGATGGAACTGCCCCGCATGATGGTGGTGCCGCCGGACACGTGCAGGAAATCCACACCGGCCTTTTCCAGCTGCTTTGCCACATAGATCATGTCGTTCAGGTTCAGGCCGCCGTCGGTGTATTCATCGCCGGAGATGCGCACGTCCAGAATGAAGTTTTTGCCGCAGACCCGGCGCACCTCGGCGATGACCTCCAGCGTCAGACGCAGGCGGTGGTCCAGGTCGCCGCCGTATTCATCGGTGCGCTTGTTGTACAGCGGCGACAAAAAGCCGCCCAGCAGGCCGTGGGCGTGGGCTGCATGGATCTCCACGCCGTCCGCCCCGGCGATCTGGGCCCGTTTCGCGGCCTCGCCGAACTGGCGGATGATGGTTTTTAATTCCTCCTTGGTTACGGCCCGGGGCGCTTCCTTGGCGTAGTAGGGCCCCACGTTGGAGGGGGCGATCAGCCGGGGCGTGCCCGGCAGCGGGAAGGCCATGTGGGCCGGGTGGAACAGCTGGGGCAGGATCTTGGCGCCGTATTCGTGCACCCCGTCGGCCAGCTTTTTCCAGCCGGGAATGAAGGAATCGTCGTAGATGCACATATCGCCGGGCAGGTAGCAGTAGGTGGGCTCCACCGTCACCACCTCGGTGACGAACAGGCCCACGCCGCCCTTTGCCCGGGCCTTGTAGTGCTCCACCAGCTCGTCGGTCACATAGCCCTTGTCCGCCAGATTGGTGGACAGGGGCGGCATGAAGATGCGGTTTTTCACGGTGGTCTCCCCGATGCGGATGGGGGAGAGCAGATGTTCAAATTTGCCCATAGCTTGCCAGCTCCTTTCTCATTTGGCCTTATTATAGCACGGGAGAATGGCCGGTTTCGCTGGGCCTGTTTGCCGGTTGGGGCGGAATTTTATCCGATAAAGTGAAAAAAATAACATATAAATGGAGGAAAAGCACAAAAAAGGGCGGTCAGGTGAATTCCAGCACCAGCTGCCCCTCGGCCTGCCGCATTTCGCAGGCCACATCGGGGGCCAGCTGGCAGCGGATGGCATCCCCCTTTCGGCAGATGGAGATCCTGCCGTCCTCATACAGGGCGGCGCTGGCGCAGTCCAGCAGGGGAGCCAGCAGGGCTTTGTGCTTTTCGTCCAGACCCATGGACTGCTGCTGCGTCCCCTCGCTGTACCGCAGGTTTTTGGCAAAGCTCTTGCGGTATGCATTGGGGGGCACGCCGTACATTTCTTTAAACGCCTCGGTGTAGGCCTTAGCGCTGGGCATCCCGCAGGAAAGCGCCACCGACTGGATGTTCTCCTGCCCCTCCAGCAGGCTTTCCAGCGAGGCCCGCACCCGCACATGGGCCAGGTATTTCACAAAGGGCATGCCGATGTGCTGCTTGAAGATCTTGGAGGTGTAGGACACGCTGAAGGCCAGCTGACGGGCCACATCCTCCAGATGGATGTTTTCCGCATAGTGCTGGTGGATGTATTGCAGGGCCTTGGCGCAGTGTTCGTGCAGCGGGGTTTTTGGGGCCAGCGTTTCCAACGGCGGCGCACAGTGGCGGGAGACGATGTCCAGCAGCTCCATCATCCGGGCGTTCATCTGGAACAGGCTGCTTTCCGGCTGGATCAGCAGCGTCAGCAGCTGGCCCAGCGTTTCCCTTGCCTGGCGCAGAAGGGCGGGGTTTTCGCTGCGGGTGCAGAGCATGGTGGAAAAGGCCCCGGCGGCCTGGCCGGTCATGAGCTGGGGCATGCGGTCAAAGTCGATGTGTACGGTGAGGATCACCCCCTGGCTCTCGGGAAGGCGGCGGAGCATGTGCAGGTCGCCCGGAGCGATGACCACCAGTTCCTGGCTGTGCAGCGGGCAGCTGAGCTGCTCGGTGATGACCTCGTACTCTCCCTGCAAAACGTAGGAAAGTTCCAGGCTGCTTTGGCGGGAGAACACCTGCCGGTCGAAGCCGTTGATGCTCAAACTCAGCGGATAGCCGGACTTCTGGCCGGAGAAATCGTAATAATACGCCATATTCTGCATGATCCGTCCTCCGTTTCACAGTTGGGAAAAGGGGCCTTACCGGCCGTTTTCCGCAAAGATGGCCCCCAGGTCGGCCAGGATGTCGTGGGGCAGCATGCCGTACTGGCCCAGCCGGGCGGCGCACCGGTCCGCCGCCGCCCCGTGCAGCCACACCG
>CASEVW010000180.1 GCA_949291395.1 uncultured Oscillospiraceae bacterium
CCACCTCGCCCTCGAACTTCTGCCGCACCATGTTGTAGTACTTGTCCTGGCGCAGCCAGTCGTTCAGCGGCACCGGGAAGCCCAGCTTTTTCCGGTTGGCCACGCTGGGGGGCAGCTGCTTCAAGGCCGCCCGGCGCAGGGCGATCTTGGTCTCCTCCTTGCTGGAACGGTACCGGGTGGGGATGGACAGGGCCAGCTCCAGCACTTCCCGGTCCAGGAAGGGCACCCGCAGCTCCAGGCTGTTGGCCATGCTCATCCGGTCGGCTTTCAGCAGGATGTCGTAGAGCATCCAGGTGTGGATGTCCACCCATTGCAGCTGGGTGGGTTCGTCCAGCCCCTGGGACTGGTCAAAATAGGGCTTGAAGAACTCCTCAGGAGTCTTGCCGTGATACTGTTTTTTCAGGTATTTGTCCCGCTCGGCGGGGGTGGCGAACACATAGTTTGCCCGCATACACCGCTGCCAGGGCTCCTTTGCGCCCCGCACCAGAAAATGTTTGCCCTTGAACTCCGGCAGAGCGCCGGCCACCGCCCCGGCGGCCTTGCGCACAAAACGGGGCAGTTTTTCGTAGTTTTCAAAGTGATGGGCGGCGCAGTACAGCGGATAGCCGCCGAACAGTTCGTCGGCGCCCTCGCCGCTGAGCACTACTTTTACGTATTTGGCGGCGTTTTTGGTGAGGAAGTAAAGGGGCACCTCGCTGGGGTTGGGCATGGGCTCGTCCAGATACCACTGGATGGTCTTGTTGGCCTCGAAAAACTCGTCGGCGCTGACCTTGTTGGCGATGCTGGGCACGCCGATCTCCTTGCTGAAGGCCTGGGCGTAGGGCAGCTCGGAGTATTTTTCCTCCTCATAGCCCACGCTGAAGCTCTTCACCTTGGGGGTGCCCTTGGCCACCTCGTTCACCACAAAGCTGGAATCCACGCCGGAAGAGAGGAAGCAGCCCACCTCCACGTCGGCGATCTGGTGGACCTTGACGCTTTCGGCGAAGGTCTCGGTGATGGCCTTTTCCCAGTCCTCCAGGGTCTTGGTCTCGTCGATGTGGTAGCGGATGTCGTAATAGCGGCGGATGTCCATCTTGCCGTTCTTCCAGGTGAACATGTGGGCGCCGGGCAGCTTGTACACGCCCTTGAACATGGTCTCCTCGTTGGGGATGTACTCGATGGAAAGATATTCCGGCAGCCGCTCCTCGTTCAGCTCCTTTTTGAAGCCGGGGTGGGGCAGAAAGCTTTTGATCTCGCTGCCGAACAGGAAATGGCCGCCCTCGTTGTAGTAGTAATAGGGCTTGATGCCGAAGATGTCCCGGGCGCCGAAGAGGGTCTCGGCCTTTTTGTCCCACAGGACAAAGGCGAACATGCCCCGCAGCTTGGCGGGCAGGTCCTGGCCCCATTCCTCGTAGCCGTGCACCAGCACCTCGGTGTCGGAATGGGTGGCGAAGGTGTGCCCGGCGGCTTCCAGCTGGGCACGCAGCTCCATAAAGTTGTAGATCTCGCCGTTGAACACGATCACCACGCTGCCGTCCTCGTTGAACATGGGCTGGCTGCCGCCCTCCAGGTCGATGATGGACAGGCGGCGGTGGCCCAGGGCCACCTTGTCGTCCACATAAAAGCCCTCGCCGTCCGGGCCTCGGTGGGCGATCAGGTCGGCCATCTGCTTGACGGTCTTTTTAGCCTCTTCGGCTGCATGCTTTGCGCTGGCAAAGCCAACAAATCCACACATAGCGTCTCCTTTAGTCCTTCAGGCTCTTGTTGCCGAAGTAGCGTTTGTACTTGCGATAGTTGTTCAGCTGGTTTTTGATGTACCAGAAGGCCCGCTTGAAGGTGAAGTCCTCCCAGCAGAACAGCTGGTGGGTCACCTTGCCCTCCTTCATCAGCCGGCGCACCTGGGCCAGCAGCTCCGGGTCTTTCAGATACTTTTTGATGATGCCGGCGGGGGCGATCATCCAAAGATGCTGGGTATCCGCAATGGTGAGGCCCTGTTCCTTGTGCTCCACCACGTCCTCCACCAGCCACTTGGCCAGGTTGTAGCCGCTGCCGGTGACGAAAAAGCTGGACCGGCCCTGACGGGGGTTCATCTCGAACAGCTTATACTGGCCGTCCCGGGCATCGTACTTCATGTCGAAGTTGGAAAAACCTTCCCAGCCCACGTCCTCCAAGAAGGCTTTCATCCGCTCCATCAGCTCGTCGTCTTTCACGGCCATGATGGCGGCATAGTTGCCGATGCCCTCGGGGGTCTGCTCTTCCAGCAGGGGGCGGCCCAGGGACATCAGGTGCACCTTGTGGTCCAGGCCGGAGTAGCAGTTCAGCACCCGCATGCAGTTGTCATCGCCGGGGATGTATTCCTGCAGAACCAGGTTGTCCTGGTAGCTGGAGGAATAGATGGCGGCGCAGATCTCCTCGTATTCCTTGCGGTCGTAGGCCACGAACACCTTTTTCTTGTGGGGGAACTTGCAGTTCCAGTAGGCCACGCTGTTGCTGGCCTTGATGATGCAGGGGAACTCGAAGGGCAGCTGCACGGTCTTCCAGTTCTGGTTGGTGCAGCCGAAGGTCTTGGGGTAGGAGAGGCCGTGGGCTTCGCAGGCCTGGTAGAAAAATTCCTTGGTGTCCAGCTGTTCCACCAGTTCGGGGGTGGGGCAGGCAAAGCGGTAAAGGCCCTCCAGGGCGGCCCGGTTGCGGGCCATCAGGCCGGTGTAGTTGTCGCCGCAGCTGACCAGCACCAGGGTGCGGCCGGGGTGGGCGGCGGCGAAGCCTTGCAGTGTTTTTACAAACACCTGGTCGTCTTCCAGGTCGGGCTCCACAATGGCCATCTGTACCAGCTTGGAGTTGGCCGTTGCGGAAAGCGTCCCCTTGCCGATGGCAAGGCTGGTAACGCCGTATTGCATATAAAAGCTGCGGGCCATGCCGTAAACGTTGGCATCGCTGCCCAGCAGCACAGGAAGGATCTGTTCCATGGGTCGTTTTCACCTGAACTTTCCAAAATTTGCGAGAAACTGGCCGTCCGGGCTTTGGCGGGGGCGGGCCGGATCTCATAGACCATTTTATTTTACTTCTTTTCTTATTCTATTGTCAAACAAAACCGGTGCTTTTAAACAGGGGACAAGTGTAGTATAATAACCCACAGCGGTTTGAAACGCGAAAGAGCCTTGTTTTCGCACCCGGTTTTTGATGCGGGAAATGGGGTTTTATGGTATAATGACCGCAAAGCGGTCATTATACCAACGGATGCACAACGCCTCGCCATTCGGCGCCTTGCGGCCCCTTCATGGCAACCGGCTTTGGATGCGCAATTATACCATTTCGCATCCGCTTCATGGTATAATGATAGAATAGTGAAATAAAAAAATCAATTTGGGCGCGGCAGCGCCTTTTCTACAGGAAAGGAACACAGGACTATGTGTGGAATCGTGGGATTTACCGGCCGGCGGCAACGGCGGGAAGAGATCTTGAAGGACATGATGGACGCTATCATCCACCGCGGCCCGGACGGTGAGGGCAGCTATTTTGGCGAGAGCGTGGCCCTGGGGCACCGCCGCCTGTCCATCATCGACCTGGAGGGCGGCAGCCAGCCCATGTTCAACGAGGACGGCAGCGTGGTGATCGTGTTCAACGGCGAGATCTACAACTTTATGGAGCTGCGGGCCCAGCTGATCGAGGCGGGCCACACCTTTGCCACCGACCACTCGGACACCGAGGTGCTGGTGCACGGCTACGAGGAATGGGGCGAGGGCATGCTGCAAAAGCTGCGGGGCATGTTCGCCTTTGCCATCTGGGACGAAAAGGCTCAGAGCCTGTTCTGCGCCCGGGACCATTTTGGTATCAAGCCCTTTTACTACTACCTGACCGACGAGGACGAGCTGCTGTTCGGCAGCGAGATCAAGAGCTTTCTGGCCCATCCCGGCTTCAAAAAGGAGCTGAACGAGGAACAGCTGGAGCTGTACCTGACCTTCCAGTATTCCCCCGGCGAGAACACCTTTTTCAAGGGCGTGAAGAAGCTGCTGCCCGCCCACAGCCTGCTGTGGAAGGACGGCCAGCTGACCGCCAAACGCTACTGGGAGCCCCGCTTTGAGCCGGAAGAGGGCAAGACCATGAGCGACTGGGAGGAGCGCATCGAACAGGTGATGCGCCAGAGCGTGCAGGCCCACAAGGTCAGCGACGTGGAGGTGGGGTCCTTCCTGTCCTCCGGCGTGGACTCCAGCTATATGGCGTATCTTGCCCATGTGGACAAGACTTTCACCGTGGGCTTTGCCAACAAGCAGTACGACGAGACCGATTATGCCGCCGAGTTCAGCAAGTTCATGGGCGTGAACAACTACGCCTACCGCATCGAGCCGGAGGAGTATTGGCGGAACCTGCCCCGCATCCAGTACCACATGGACGAGCCTCTGGCGGACGCCGCCAGCGTGGCCCTCTACTTTGTGAACCGAGAAGCCGCCAAGCAGGTGAAGGTGTGCCTGTCCGGCGAGGGGGCGGACGAGTTCTTCGGCGGCTACAACATCTACAAGGAGCCGTTCACCGTGTCCTGGTACGACCACATCCCCCTGCCCATCCGGCGGGCGGTGGGCGCGGTGGCGGAAAAGCTGCCCCCGGTGCACGGCGTGAACTTTTTGGTGCGGCGCTCCAAGCCTTTGGAAGAGCGCTACATCGGCAACACCAACCTGATGAGCGAGCGGCAGAAGAAAAAGCTGCTGAAACACTATACCGGCCGCACCAAGCCCACCGACCTGTCCCGCCCGTACTTTGCCAAGACCGCCGGGCAGGACCCGGTGACCCGGATGCAGTACACCGACCTGCACCTGTGGATGGTGGGGGACATCCTGCTGAAAGCCGACAAGATGAGCATGGCCAACAGCCTGGAGTTGCGGGTGCCTTTCCTGGATCGGGAGGTCTTTGAGGTGGCCCGGCGCATCCCTGCCCAGTACCGGGCGGACGCGGAGCACACCAAGATGGCCATGCGGGGCGCGGCGGCCCGCAGCATCCCGGAAAAGACCGCCGACAAAAAGAAGCTGGGCTTCCCGGTGCCGGTGCGGGCCTGGCTGCGGGAGGAACAATACGCCGCCGTGGTGCGGGAGAAGTTCACCAGCGAGGCCGCCGGCCGCTTTTTCAACACCGGCGAGCTGACCCATATGCTGGACCAGCATGTGAGCGGCAAGCGGGACAACTGGCGGCAGATCTGGTGCGTGTTCATGTTCCTGACCTGGTACGAGGAGTATTTTGTAAAACGCTGAAAACAAAGGCCCGCAGACGGCGAAAAACAGAACCTTTCCGCCGCCGGGCGCATACAACGATGAAAAGCGAGGGGGCTATTGCGATATGAAATTGGAACGATTGCTGGAAGGCCTGGAATACACTTTGGTACAGGGCAGCCTGGACACCGAAGTAAAGGACATCGCCTACGATTCCCGTAAGGTGCAGCTGGGCTGGGCCTTTGTGTGCATCGTGGGCACCAACCGGGACAGCCACGATTACGCCATGGACGTGGTGGAGCATGGCGGGGCCAGTGTGCTGGTGATCGAGCACAAGCTGGACCAGATGCCCGAGGGCGTGACCGTGGTGCAGGTGAAAAACAGCCGGCAGGCGCTGGCCATCCTCTCCTGCAACTACTTTGAGCGCCCGGCGGAAAAGCTGATCACCATCGGCGTGACCGGCACCAAGGGCAAGACCACCACCGCCCACATGATCCATGCGGTGATGAACGCCGGGGGCCACCGGTGCGGCATCATTGGCACCAACGGCCTGGCCTACCCCGGCGTGAAGCGGGAGCTGATCAACACCACCCCGGAAAGCTACGAGCTGCAGAAGATGTTCCGGGAGATGCTCAGCGCCGGATGCGACAGCGTGGTGATGGAGGTATCCAGCCAGGGGCTGATGATGGACCGGGTCACCGGCATCCATTACAACGTGGGCGTGTTCACCAACCTGTACCCGGACCACATCGGCGGCCCGGGCGAGCACGCCAGCTTTGAGGAATACCGGGCCTGGAAGGGCCAGCTGTTCCGCCGCTGCGACGTGGGCGTGGTGAACGTGGACGACAAGAATTGCAGCACCCTGCTGGCGGGCCACACCTGCCAGCTGGTGACCTACGGCATGCACCGCCAGGCGGATTTTCAGGCCGAGGACCTGAAGCTGCTGCGGGCCGAGAACTTTTTGGGCATCCAGTTCCATGTGAGCGGCCGGGAAGAGATGGACATGAAGGTGAATATGCCCGGCGAGTTCAGCGTGTACAACAGCCTGGCCGCCATCGCGGTGGGCCGGGTGCTGGGCGTTGCCCACGACGCCATCCACGACGGGCTGATGAACCTGTCGGTAAAGGGCCGGGTGGAGATCGTGCCGGTGAGCAAGGATTTCACCGTGCTCATCGACTTTGCCCACAACG
Source organism: uncultured Oscillospiraceae bacterium (assembly GCA_949291395.1). GTDB lineage: Bacteria > Bacillota > Clostridia > Oscillospirales > Ruminococcaceae > Allofournierella. The sequence continues at coordinate 6,368 of CASEVW010000180.1, forward strand.
AGGCGGGCACCGAGAGCCTTTTGACCACCCTGCGGGCCTACGACCCCAAGCGGCTGGTGGTGCTGTTTGGCTGCGGCGGCGACCGCAGCCGCCTGCGCCGCTACGGCATGGGCGAGGTGGCCAGCCGCAAGGCGGACTTTTTGATCCTCACCGAGGACAACAACCGGTTCGAGCCGGTGGAGCAGATCATTAAGGACATCAAGATCGGCATCGCCCAGGGTGACCCGGACGTTCCCTATGTGGAGATCCCGGACCGGCTGGACGCCATCCACTATGCCCTGGATCACGCCCAGCCCGGCGACCTGATCGCCGTGATCGGCAAGGGGCATGAGAGCTACCGGGATCGGATGGGCGTGAAGACCCCCTTCCTGGAGCGGGAGCTGATCATGGAATACGCAGCCCAGATCGGGCTGAAATAAGCCCCGGCGTTCTGCCGGGCCGCGGGGCGGCGCAGGCTGCCCTGCGAGCACACCATAGAAAGAAGTGACTGACCTATGCCGATCATTGGCATCGACCTTGGCACCACCAACAGCCTGGCCGCCGTTTGGAAGGACGGAAAAAGCCGGCTGATCCCCAACGCCTTTGGCGAATATCTGACCCCCAGCGTGATCAGCCTGGATGAGGACGGCACCGTCCTTGTGGGCAAAGCGGCCCGTGAGCGGCTGATCTCCCACCCGGAGCGCAGCGCCGCCTCCTTCAAGCGGTCCATGGGCACCGGGCGGCAGTTCGTGCTGGCGGACAGGCTGTTCACCCCGGAGGAGCTTTCCGCCCTGGTGCTGCGCCGCCTGAAAGAGGACGCCGAGGCCTTTTTGGGCCAGCCGGTGGAGGAGGCCGTGGTCAGCGTGCCGGCCTATTTCAACGACGCCCAGCGGGCCGCCACCAAGCGGGCGGGCATGCTGGCGGGGCTGAAGGTGGACCGGCTCATCAACGAACCCAGCGCCGCAGCCCTGGCCTGCTACGACCCCAGCCAGGGCGATGCGGCGTTTTTGGTGTACGATTTTGGCGGCGGCACGCTGGACGTGTCGGTGGTGGACTGTTTTGAAAACGTGGTGAACATCCTGGCCGTCAGCGGCGACAACGCCCTGGGCGGCAACGATTTCGACCTGGCCATCGCCCATATGTACTGCCAGAAAAACCGCATCGAGTTCGACGCCCTCAGCCGGGAAAAGCAGGCCATCTTGTTACAGCAGTCCGAGCAGTGCAAGCAGACCCTGACCGAATCCCCCGTGGCCATGATGGTGCTGGAGGTGGAGGGGCTGAAAGGCGCCATGACCCTTACCGGGCAGCAGCTGATCGAGGGGGCCAAGACCCTGTTTGGCCGGATGCGCACCCCGCTGCTGCGGGCCCTGAAGGACAGCGGCATCACCCCCTCGGAGCTGCAGGCGGTGGTGCCGGTGGGCGGAAGCTGCAAGATGCCGGTGGTGCGCCAGTATCTGAACCACCTGCTGGGCCAGAAGCTGGCAAATCCCGGCAGCCCGGACACGGTGGTGGCCCTGGGAGCGGGCATGTACGCCGCCATGAAAGCCCGGGAGGCCAGCTTAAAAGAGCTGGTGCTCACCGATATCTGCCCCTTTACCCTGGGCGTGGGCATCCACAACCCGGCGGACGAGGAAAACCTGCTGATGAGCCCCATCATCGAGCGCAACAGCGCCCTGCCCACCAGCAAGGTGGAAAATTACTACACCGTATCCGACAACCAGGCCCAGCTGCGCATCCAGGTGTTCCAGGGCGAGGCCATGTACTGCAAGGAAAACCAGAAGCTGGGCGAGCTGAACCTGCCGGTGCCCCCGGCCCCGGCGGGCAAAGAGGGCGCGGCGGTGCGCTTTACCTACGACATCAACGGCATCCTGGAGGTGGAGGCCACCAGCCTTTCCACCGGCAAGGCCATCAGCACCGTGCTGGTGGGCAAGGGCAGCGGCCTCACCGAAGAGCAGGCCCGCCAGCGCTTGAAGGAGCTGGAAAAGCTGAAGATCCATCCCCGGGAGCAGGAGGAGAACCGCCTGCTGCTGGCAAAGTGCGAGCGCCTGTGGGAAGAGGCCCTGGGCGAGGACCGGGACATCATCGCCCAGGTGGTGCGCCTGTTCAACGAGGCCCTGGCCAGCCAGGAGGGCGGCCGCATCCTGCGGGCAAGGGCCCGGGTGCAGCAGATGCTGGAACGGCTGGAAGCCGGGCTCTCGCTGGAGGACATGGACCTGAACACCGACTTTTACGACGATGACGACGAAGAGGATGACGAGGAATGAGCTTTTGGGGCGTTTTGGGCATTGAGCCCACCACGGACAAAACAGCCATCCGCCATGCGTATGCCCAGCGGATCCGTGAATGCCACCCGGAAGAGGACCCGGAGCGCTTTGACGCGCTGCACAAGGCCTACAACGCCGCCATGCAGTATGCCCGCCGCAACGCGAACGCCGGCATGGGCATGGAGCTGCAGCAGCTGGACGCCCCTGCCGCCCCGGCGGAAACGGAACCGGAGCAGGCTGCACCGGAACGCCCGGAACAGCCGCTGCCCGCCGATGACTGGGAGCGGCTGGAAGCTGCCCGCCGTCAGGCGAAAAAGCGGGCGGAACAAGCCCGCAAAGCCAGCCGCCAGGCGGAACAGCGCGCCTTTGAGGAGTACATGAGCCGGGCAGGCTGGCGGGGCGGCGGGACCATCGAACTGGGCCAGGGCCAGCAGGAAGCGGGCCAGCAGTTCGACTTTGACGGGGTGGACCAGGCGGAACCGGAGACCGAGCCGACCGCCGCCCCGGAAGAGCAGGCCCCGGCGGCCCCCCTTACCCACGAGGAG
>CASEVW010000181.1 GCA_949291395.1 uncultured Oscillospiraceae bacterium
AGCCCAGGCCCCACAGCACCCCCGGCACCAGCGCCCGGGCAGCGCCGGGGGAGGACGGCGTCAGCCAGGCCGCTATGTTACACAGCGTCTTTTTCATCTCAGACCTGTTCCAGCGCCTGGGCGATGTCGTCGATCAGGTCCTGGGCGTCCTCCAGCCCGCAGGACATCCGCACCAGGTCCGCGCCCACGCCGGCGGCGGCCAGCTCGGCGTCGTTCATCTGGCGGTGGGTGCTGCTGGCGGGATGCAAAATGCAGGTGCGGGCATCGGCCACGTGGGTCTCGATGGCGCCCACCTTCAGGTGTTTCATGAAGGTCTCGGCAGCGGACCGGCCGCCCTTGATGCCAAAGCTCACCACGCCGCAGCTGCCGCCGGGCAAGTACTTTTGAGCCAGCGGATAATACTTGTTGCCGGGCAGGCTGCAATATTCCACCCAGGCGATCTTGGGATGCTGCTCCAGATACCGGGCCACGGCCAGAGCGTTCTCACAGTGGCGCTTCATCCGCACATGGAGGCTCTCCAGCCCCAGGTTCAGCAAAAAGGCGCTCTGGGGGCTCTGCACGCTGCCCAGGTCCCGCATCAGCTGGGCGGTGGCCTTGGTGATGTAGGCCCCTTCCAGGCCGAAGCGCTCAGTATAGGTCACCCCGTGGTAGCTCTCGTCCGGGGTGCACAGGCAGGCGAATTTTTCCGGGTAGGCGGTCCAGTCAAAGCGGCCGCTGTCCACGATGCAGCCGCCCACCGCCGCGCCGTGGCCGTCCATGTACTTGGTGGTGGAGTGGGTCACGATGTCCGCCCCCCACTCAAAGGGCCGGCAGTTCACCGGGGTGGCGAAGGTGTTGTCCACGATCAGGGGCACGCCGTGGGCGTGGGCCGCCTTGGCGAATTTTTCAATGTCCAGCACGGTGAGGGCGGGGTTTGCGATGGTCTCGCCGAACACCGTCTTGGTATTGGGCTGGAAAGCAGCGTTCAGCTCTTCCTCGGTGCAGTCCGGGTCCACGAAGGTCACCTCAATGCCCATCCGCTTCATGGTCACCGCAAACAGGTTGTAGGTGCCGCCGTAGATGCTGGCGCTGCTTACCACATGGTCGCCGCAGCCGGCAATGTTGAACACCGCATAGAAGTTGGCCGCCTGGCCGCTGCCGGTGAGCATGGCGGCGGTGCCGCCCTCCAGCTGGCAGATCTTGGCCGCCACCATATCGCAGGTGGGGTTTTGCAGCCGGCTGTAAAAGTAGCCGGAGGCTTCCAGATCGAACAATTTGCCCATGTCCTCGCTGGTGTCGTATTTAAAGGTGGTGCTTTGGATGATGGGGATCTGGCGGGGCTCGCCGTTGCCGGGGGTGTAGCCGCCCTGTACGCATTTGGTATCAAAACGAAGATCCATGATTTGTTCCCTTTCTTTCTATCGAAATTGAAGTGTCTTGGTGCAAAAACCGTTATAGAATATTTTACTTGATTAAAGCAAAACTTGCAAGCCGCCGGGCGGGCTTTTTGCCGCCGTTCCCGCCGGTCCGCAAGCGTTATTCATCTTGAAAAATAACGCCCGCCGTGCTACAATACAAGGGATAAGTTTTCCTGGGAGGGGACCTTTTATGAAATTGATGAAGACCGAAGACGCCGTGGGCCAGATCCTCTGCCACGACATCACCCAGATCATTCCCGGCGTGAAAAAAGGCCCCGTGTTCAAAAAGGGCCACCGCATCGCACCGGAGGACATCCCGGTGCTGCTCAGCGTGGGCAAGGACCATATTTATATCTGGGAAATGGACGAGACCCGGCTGCACGAAAACGACGCCGCCGAGGTGCTGCGCAGCCTGTGCCAGAACGAATACATGACCGCCAGCGAGCCCAGCGAGGGCAAGATCGAGCTGACCGCCGAGACCGACGGCCTGTTTCTGGCGGACACCCAGCGCCTTTTTGCCCTGAACAGCCTGGGCGAGGTGATGGTGGCTGCCCGGCATAGCGGCTTTGCGGTGAAAAAGGGCGACAAGCTGGCCGGCATGCGGGTGATCCCGCTGGTGATCGAGGCGGAAAAGATGGAAAAGGCCAAAGCGGCCGTGGGCACCGAACCCCTGTTCCGGCTCATCCCCTTCCGGCCGTTAAAAGTGGGCGTGGTGACCACCGGCAACGAGGTGTTTTACGGCCGCATTCAGGACGCCTTCACCCCGGTGATCGAGCAAAAGCTGGCGGAGTACGGCTGCCGGATGGCCTGGCACACCGTGCTGAACGATGACCACGAAAAGATCACCGCCGCCATCCAGGAGATGCTGGCCCAGGGGGCGGACATGGTGCTGTGCACCGGCGGCATGAGCGTGGACCCGGACGACAAGACCCCCCTGGCCATCAAAAACACCGGGGCGGACATCATCAGCTACGGCGCGCCGGTGCTGCCAGGGGCCATGTTCCTGCTGGCCTACGCTCAGGGCGGGCAGCCGGTGTGCGGCCTGCCCGGCTGCGTTATGTACGCAAAGCGCACCATCTTCGACCTGGTGCTGCCCTATCTGGCCGCCGGGGTACCGGTGACCCGCCAGCAGCTGGCCGCTTACGGCAACGGCGGGCTGTGCCTGTCCTGCCCGGTGTGCACCTTCCCCAACTGCGGGTTTGGCAAATAACAACAAAGGAGCGCGCTTTATGCCTTTTACCCATTTTAACGAAAACGGCGAGGCCGTGATGGTGGACGTGACCGACAAGGCCCCCACCCGCCGCACCGCCGTGGCCACCGGCACCATCACCATGAGCGAAGCCTGCTACCAGGCCGTGAAAAACGGCACCGCCAAAAAGGGCGACGTGCTGGGCGTTGCCCGGGTGGCGGGCATCATGGCCACCAAGCGCACCGCCGAGCTGATCCCCCTGTGCCATGTGCTGGCCCTGACCAAATGCGGTGTGGAGTTCGATCTGGACGACGCCACCCACTCGGTCACCGCCCGGTGCGAGGTGCACTGCGAGGGCAAGACCGGCGTGGAGATGGAAGCCCTCACCGGCGTCTCCACCGCCCTTTTGACCGTGTACGACATGTGCAAGGCCATGGATAAGTCCATGGTGCTGTCCAACATCCACCTGTGCGAAAAGCACGGCGGCAAAAGCGGCGACTTTTTCTTCGGGCAGTAACGGCCCTTTCTGGTTGTTTGGTTCAAAACTGTGTAAATCCACAGATTTGATAAAATCATCTCCCTGAAATACGGGAAAAGGAGTTATGACCCATGAAAAAAGCATTGGCAATGGCCGCCGCTCTGGCGCTGGCAGTTTCGCTGGCAGGCTGCGGCGGCGCCGCAAGCACCCCTGCGGCATCCTCCGGCGCTGCCTCCGGCACGGCGTCCGCCGCCTCCCCGGCGGCTACCGGCGAAGAGGTGGAACTCACCGTGTTCGCCGCCGCCAGCATGACCGAGACCCTCACCCAGATCGCCGAGCAGTACAAGGAAGTGGCCCCCAACGTGACCCTCTCCTTCAACTTTGATTCCTCCGGCACCTTGAAGACCCAGATCCAGGAGGGGGCGGCGTGCGATTTGTTCATCTCCGCCGGGCAAAAGCAGATGGACCAGCTGGACAGCGCCGCCGATCCCTCAGTGAACACCGAAGGGCTGGACTTTGTGGCCCAGGGCACCCGGCTGGACCTGTTGGAAAACAAGGTGACCCTCTGCACCGCCAGCAACAGCCAGGCAGATATCACCAGCTTTGACGACCTGGCCGCCGCCCTGACCGACCAGGACATCCTGCTGGCTATGGGCAACAGCGACGTGCCGGTGGGCCAGTACACCCAGCAGATTTTGGCATACTACCAGCTGGACGAAGCGGCCCTGGCCGAGGCCGGCAAGATCACCTACGGTTCCAACGTGAAGGAGGTCACCACCCAGGTGACCGAGGGCAGCGTGGACTGCGGCATCGTGTACTGCACCGACGCCTACAGCGCCGGGCTGACCCCGGTGGACTACGCCACCGAGGAGATGTGCGGCCAGGTGATCTACCCTGCCGCCGTGCTCACCTGCGCACAGCACCCGGAGGAGGCCCAGGCCTTTTTGGACTACCTGCAGACCGACGCGGCCATGCAGGTGTTTGAGCAAGTGGGCTTTGCCCCGGTGGCCTGACAGCATAAGATCCGGCAAAACGGCAGGGCGGATGCCCTGCCGCAAGGCTGTCGAAAAAATTCGACAGCCTTCTGAGGGACACCAAACGCACACCCCGTGCAAAGCACGGGGGATGCTTTTTGGTTTCCCCCAGTACCCTTTTCCGGCGAAAACAGCCCTGATTTTGCGCACAAAGCACACAAAATCAGGGCTGTTTTCTGTCAGAGTGTCCTGTGCCCCGGTACACGCCCGTGGCACAGGACGAAATTTTGACGTTTTTTCTTTTTCGATTGCCTTTTCTGTAAGCTGAAGGGAGTTTTTTGCCTATGGACTGGTATCCGCTTTTCAACTCGCTGCGCATCGCGGCGGTGAGCAGCGTGCTGGTGTTCTTCACCGGCATTTTTGCGGCCTATTACGTGGCCCGGCTGCCCCGGGCGGTGAAGGGGCTGCTGGACGTGATCCTCACTCTGCCGCTGGTGCTGCCGCCCACGGTGGTGGGCTATTTTTTGCTGGTGCTCTTCGGGGCCAAGCGGCCTCTGGGCATCTTTCTGGCCCAGTTTGGCGTAAAGTTCGTGATGACCTGGTACGGCGGCATCCTGGCGGCCACGGTGGTGGCTTTCCCGCTGATGTACCGCACCGCCCGGGGCGCGTTTGAGAGCTTCGACGAGCGGCTGGCGGACGCGGGCCGCACCCTGGGGCTTTCCAACACCTATATCTTCTGGCGGGTGCGGATGCCCGCCTGCCGTCAGGGCATTTTGGCGGGGACGGTGCTGGCCTTTGCCCGTGCGCTGGGCGAGTACGGGGCCACCAGCATGCTCATCGGCTACACCCCCGGCCGCACCGCCACCATCTCCACCACCGTCTACCAGCTGTGGCGCACCGGCGACGACGCCGGGGCCTTTGCCTGGGTGATGGTGAACCTGGCCATCAGCGCCGTGGTGCTGCTGGCGGTGAATCTGTTGGAACAAAAGCAAAGGAGGCGGATGCCGTGAGCCTGTTTGTGGACATTGAAAAGGACTTTGGCCGCTTTCAGCTGAAAGTCCAGCTGGAAACAGCCGGGGGCATCACCGGCCTTTTGGGGGCTTCCGGCTGCGGCAAAAGCGTCACCCTGCGCTGCATCGCCGGGGTGGAAACGCCGGACCGGGGCCGCATTTTGCTGGACGGCCGCACCCTCTTTGACTCTGAGAAACACATCGACCTGCCGCCCCAGCAGCGGGGGGTGGGGTATCTGTTCCAAAGCTATGCCCTTTTTCCCAACATGACGGTGCGGCAGAACCTGCTCACCGGCCTGCACCGGGAAAAGGACAAGGCAAAAAAAGAGGAGATCCTTCGGCAGGTGACCGCCCTTTTGGGGCTGGAAGGGCTGGAAAAGCACCGGCCCGCCCAGCTTTCCGGCGGGCAGCAGCAGCGGGTGGCCCTGGGACGCATCCTGGCCAGCCGCCCCAAGGCCCTTTTGCTGGACGAGCCCTTTTCCGCCCTGGACAGCCACCTGCGGGAGCAGTTACAGCTGGACATGCTGCGGGTGCTGGACCATTTTGCCGGCGAGGTTCTGCTGGTGACCCACAGCCGGGACGAAGCCTACCACATGTGCGGCCAGCTGGGCGTGATGGAAAACGGCGAACTGGCCCGCTTCGGCCCCACAAAGCAGGTGTTTGCCGACCCGGGCAGCCGGGCGGCGGGCCGGTTGACCGGCTGCAAGAACATCGTGGAGGCGGTCAAGACCGGCCCCAACACGGTGCAGGTGCCCGCCTGGGGCGGCGTGACCTTCACCACCGCCAAGCCGGTGCCGGACGATGTGAAAGCCATTGGCATCCGGGCCCACTATTTCCACCCAAAAGCCCCCGCCAACCGGTTCCCGGTGACCCTCACCGGCCAGATCGAGGAGCCCTTTGAGTGGATCTTGCAGATGCGCGCCGCCGGGCAGGCGCCGGACGCGCCGGATATCTGGTGGCGGATGGCCAAGGACAAACGCCCCAACCCCTTCCCCGCCCAGGTGGGCGTGGCGCCGGAGAACATCCTGCTGTTCACCCGCTGATCCCCTTTTATCAAAGACAAACCGGGCCGATTGAGACCGCTCTGCACTGTCAAAGCTTTCAGTGTGGTTTCATCGGCCCGGCTTTTTTGCGCCAGATGTTAACTTTTTGTGAAAGCCCTTGACAAGGATTTTGGCCGGGCCTACAATATTAGCAGTCGAAGCATTAGAGTGCTAATCAAAAGAAACATTCTTATTTTGTCGGTAACAAGAAGGGGGTTTGCCCAATGAACACCAACAAATTTACACAAAAAACGCTGGAAGCGCTGCAAAGCGCCCAGCAGCTGGCCATTGAATACCAGAACCAGACCCTGGAGCCCGAGCACCTGCTGTGCGCCACTGCCAGCCAGGACCAGGGCCTGATCCCGCAGCTGCTACAGCAGATGGGCGTGGAGCCCGGCAGCTTTGCCGCTGCCGCCGCCAAAAAGGTGGCGCTGCTGCCCCATGTGACCGGTTCCGGCCGGGAGCCGGATAAGATCTACATCTCGGCCGCCACCGACAAGGTGCTGAACGCCGCCGAGAGCACCGCCAGTGCCATGAAAGACGAATATGTGAGCGTGGAGCATGTGTTCCTGGCCCTCATCGAAAATCCCAACGGCCCGGTGCAGGAGGTCTTGAAGAGCTTTTCCATCGACAAGAACAAGTTCCTCAGCGTGCTGTCCAGCGTACGGGGCAACCAGCGGGTCACCAGCGACCATCCCGAGGACACCTACGACGTGCTGAAAAAGTACGGCCAGGAACTGGTGGAGCTGGCCCGGCAGCAAAAGCTGGACCCGGTGATCGGCCGTGACCAGGAGATCCGCAACGTGATCCGCATTTTGAGCCGCAAGCGCAAGAACAACCCCTGCCTGATCGGCGAGCCCGGCGTGGGCAAGACCGCCATCGCCGAGGGGCTGGCCCAGCGCATCGTGCGGGGCGACGTGCCCGAAAACCTGAAAGACCGGAAGGTCTTCAGCCTGGACATGGGCGCTCTGGTGGCGGGCGCAAAGTATCGGGGCGAGTTTGAGGAGCGCTTAAAGAGCGTGCTGCAGGAGGTCAAAAAGAGCGAAGGCCAGATCATCCTGTTCATCGACGAGCTGCACACCATCGTGGGCGCGGGCAAGACCGACGGCGCCATGGACGCCGGCAACCTGCTGAAACCCATGCTGGCCCGGGGCGAGCTGCACTGCATCGGCGCCACCACCCTGGACGAATACCGCCAGTACATCGAAAAAGACCCCGCCCTGGAGCGCCGGTTCCAGCCGGTGCAGGTGGATGAGCCCACCGTGGAGGATACCATCTCCATTCTGCGGGGCCTGAAAGAGCGGTACGAGGTGTTCCACGGCGTCAAGATCCAGGACAGCGCCCTCATCGCCGCCGCCACCCTGTCCAACCGCTATATCTCGGATCGTTTTCTGCCGGACAAGGCCATCGACCTGGTGGACGAGGCCTGCGCCATGATCCGCACCGAGATGGACTCCATGCCCGCCGAACTGGACGACCTGCGCCGCAAGATCATGCAGCATGAGATCGAGGAGGCGGCCCTGAAAAAGGAGACCGACACCCTCAGCGCCCAGCGGCTGGCCGCCCTGCAAAAAGAGCTGGCGGAGATGCGGGAGCAGTTCAAGGCCATGAAGGCCCAGTGGGACAACGAGAAAAACAGCATCGGTAAGGTGCAGAGCATCCGGGAGCAGATCGAGCAGACCGGCGCGGCCATCGAAAAGGCCGAGCGGGAGTACGACCTGGAAAAGGCCGCCGAGCTGAAATACGGCACCCTGCCCGGCCTGCAAAAGCAGCTGGCAGAGGAAGAAAAGAAGGCCGAAGCCTCCGGCCAGAGCCAGGATAACCTGCTGCGGGACCGGGTCACCGACGAGGAGATCGCCCGCATCGTGGCCCGCTGGACCGGCATCCTGGTGGAAAAGCTGGTGGAGGGCGAGCGGGAGAAGCTGCTGGGCCTGGAGGACATCCTGCACAAGCGGGTAATCGGCCAGTCGGAAGCGGTGACCAAGGTGAGCGAGGCCATCCTGCGCAGCCGGGCGGGCATCGCCAACCCGAACCGCCCCATCGGCAGCTTTTTGTTCCTGGGCCCCACCGGCGTGGGCAAGACCGAGCTTGCCAAAGCCCTGGCGCAGGCCCTGTTCGACGACGAGAAGAACATGGTGCGCATCGACATGACCGAATATATGGAGAAGTTCAGCGTCAGCCGCCCCATCGGCGCCCCTCCGGGATATGTGGGCTATGAAGAGGGCGGCCAG
>CASEVW010000182.1 GCA_949291395.1 uncultured Oscillospiraceae bacterium
GATCTGATTTTTACGATTTCAGAACGATTCGGAGGAAAGAAAAATGGCTTATTGTAAAGCTGCAGAAGAGAAAAAATGGTTGAGATGGAAAGAGAACGAAGAAAAAACGCTGCGCGCCCTGGGTGTGGACGAAGATACGATACAGCGTCTTCGTGCCTACGATTGGGCGCAGTTTAATAAAGAGCGGCAGTATCTGCAGAGATGGCGGGATGAGCTGCAGCCGGAGATCTATGCGGAGGTTCCAGAAACAGAACATGTCTTTACGGTGGAAGCGCTTCTCGATACTGTGGAGGATGAACGTCTGTTTTGGATGCTGAAAATGGCAGATCCCAAAACGCTGGAGATGCTTTTCTTGAAAACATTGGGGTATTCCGCCCGGGAGATCGCACACAAGACCGGAGTTTCGGAAGACGCTGTGAACAACCGGATCTCGCGGATTCGGAAAAAATTGAAAAAGTTTTTGTGAGCACGATAGATTTCGCCCAAGTTCCTGGGCTATCCACCGATTTAAAGAGGCCCATAATGCAGTGCTGTTTGCGGCGGGATCGTGCTGGGAGGGGATCGATTTTCCTGGCGATGTGGTGTCATCGCTGATCATTCCAAGACTGCCTTTCCCAGTGCCAGATCCACTCAGCGATGCAGAGCAGAAGCGGTATTTTAGCCTGCAGGACTATATCCAGGCTGTTGTGATACCAGGCATGCAGGTGAAACTCCGGCAGGGATTCGGACGGGCGATCCGCACAGAGACGGATACTTGTGTGGTAAGCATTCTCGATGACCGGGCAGCCCCGGCCCCCGGCGGAAGATATCACAGAGCGGCATTGGAAGCGCTTCCTGCAATGAATATGACACAGAAAATTGAAGACGTGGAACGATTCATCCGGGACAGAAAAAGCCCGGATTGTTTTTTTGAGCGAAAGCGAGGGAAGGAAAGTGTTCGATAGGCAGGAAAAGCGGCGCGCATGGCTGTATGTGCGCGGTGAAAAAGGTTCTTTGGCTGCCCAAATGGATGACCTCAAAAACGAAGCAGGAGACCGCAGCCTCATTCCGGTGGGGATCTCGCAGGATGTGCGGCAGGGGAGACGGTCTTGCCGCAGAGGGCTGCACAAGATGATGGATGCCGTGCGCAGCGGGAAAGCGGAATGTGTTCTTGTAGGCAGCGTTGGGCAGCTGAGTCATGACAATACAAAGCTGCTGCGCATTTTGTGCTTTTTGCAAGGTCACGGAGCGGTGTTGGTTACGACGGAAACCGATCTGCGGTATGAACTCAGCATCCGTGGCTTAGAGCGGAAATTGCAAAGCAGAGCAGCAAGGAAAGGAAGGAGCGTTCCGTGGTGAAAAAGAAAGCAGGGAAACAACAGGACGGACCTGTTGTGTGGAAACGGCAGTACGGAGCGTATACGGTTCGTGTGTGCTTTGCACCGCAGGATGTGCCGGATGCGGAAAAGCGTGTGCTGGATGCCGTGATGCAGGCATATCGCGCGAGAATAAGCAGAGAGATGGGCTGATCCCTTACATTATATATAGAGAGCCTGGGGCAGCCGTGGAAAGAGGACTGCTTGTGTTCGGGTTGAAAAAATAAAGGAAGTATGATAGTATGAAATTACGCCATAGGCTTAGAAAGCAGGTGAGAAATATGTCGGTGACAGAACAGATCGACCGAAAACATCAGGAGGATCTGGAGCGTTTGCGCGGATTTCGTCTCATGGATGACGACTTTCTGACCAAATGTTTTGAGGGAGACACCGCCTGTATCGAACTTGTGCTGCGGATCGTGCTGGAGCAGGAACTGCAGGTGCTGGATGTGCGCACACAGGTGTTTGTGGAAAATCTTTTGAACCGGTCTGTCCGGCTGGATGTGCTGGCCACTGACAGCACAGGCCGAAAATTTAATATCGAGATCCAGCGCGCTGACAGAGGCGCGGGGCGCAGACGGGCGCGATACAACAGCAGTATGATGGATGCGAACCTGCTGCAAAAGGGCGACGACTTTGATAATCTTCCGGAGACCTATGTGGTGTTCATCACGGAGAATGACGTGATGGGAAACGGGAAGCCTTTATATCGGATCGAGCGCTGCATCCTGGATACAGGCGAACGCTTTGACGATGGGGCTCATATTGTGTATGTGAACGGGGCCTATCGCGGCGAATCCCCGATCGGGAAGCTGATGCACGATTTTAGCTGCACTGACCCGGCCAAAATGTACTATGGCGTGTTGGCCGACCGAGTACGCTTTTTTAAAGAGAGCAAGGAGGGAATCGCAGTTATGTGTAAAGTAATGGAAGATATGAGAAATCAGACACTGAAAGAGGGAATGCAGGCTGTTGCACGCCGTATGCTGGAGGCTGGAAAATACGAGCTGGATGAGATCGCTGCTGTTTCCGGCCTGACGCTTGACGAGGTGAAGGACCTGCAAAAAGGAATGAAGGCATGACGAGTTGCCTGCTGTTAGAAAAAATATTGCATATCAGAAAAGCCTGTGCTGCCATCGTTGCAGTGCGGGCTTTGTTTGTTTCCGAAAGACTGTATATACAGAACGGTACATACTGTGAGAAACAGGTACCCTGCTGCAATTTGCCGAAAAAAGAGATGGGGTTTCCGGCGTTTTGGTGATAGCTTTTTCTTGCCTGATGCGGTATTGTTGTGTTGCGGAAAGGTATTTCCCGACAGCACCTTGACAAAAGAATAAGACCGGTCTGAATTGCAGGCAAGACCTACAAGGAGGACAGGGCAGTGATCAATATAAATCAGTTGAGCGAAGCCAAGCAAATCTTTGCAAGCGATGAGATATGGCTGGATGATGCGTTTTTTGCAAGGGAGATGGCCAAGCTGCCACCTGACGCACCGCGCGCGGGACTCGCCTACCGTGTGTCGACCAAAGGCCAGGTGGATCATGACGATATTCCCATGCAGAAGATCGAGTGCAGGAAATTCTGTGCCCAGCGCGGCTGGCGTGTGGTGCTGGAGAAAGCGGAGAAGGGCATTTCGGGATCAAAAGTATCCGCAACCAAACGGGACGCCATTCAGGAGCTGAAAGCGGAAGCGGAAAAAGGAAATATTGATATCCTTTTGGTGTTTATGTTTGACCGGCTCGGCCGCATTGAAAGCGAAACGCCTTGTGTGGTGGAATGGTTTGTAAAACATGGCGTGGAAGTCTGGAGTACCCGTGAGGGACAGCAAAAAATTGACAGCCACACCGATAAACTGATCAACTATATCCGCTTCTGGCAAGCGGCGGGTGAATCCGAAAAAATCGCAGAACGTGTTGCAACCCGCATCCAGCAGCTCAATTCCAGCGGCCATTACAGCGGAGGCACGGTGGCCTATGGCTATCGGGCGGTACATAAGGGCCGAGTAAATAAAAAAGGACAGCCTGTAAAGGATCTCGAGATCGACCCGGCGGAAGCCCCGATCGTGCAGGAGCTGTTCGAGCTGGCAGCTTATGAGGGAAACAGTGCCTACGCACTGGCGGAGATGCTGAATAACCGTGGGCTGCGTACCCACAGCGGAGTGAAGTTCACGCCGGTTCATATTCTGCGGATCCTGCGCCATGAGGGATATCAGGGGTACATCATTACCCGCAGTGTCAGGTCACAGCATCTTCCGGAGCTGGAGATCATAAGCAGCGAGCTATTCCAAAAGGCCAACGAAATGGTGGATATGAGATGCACCGCAAACGCTGAGGCCCGCAGGGTAGCCCACAAGTCGGATAACAATACTCTGCTGGCGGGGCTTATCTACTGCGCACATTGTGGGGCAAAAATGTCTGGCTTCATGCACCATGACCGATATAAGCTGAGGGATGGCACTGTGAAAGAATCCCTGAAGTCAAAGTACAACTGCTACCAGAGAGCGCAAAAACTCCGTGACTGCGACGGCCAAGCACTGTATTTGGCTGACCGGGTGGATGGGATCGTGCTGGAAGTGGTGCGTGAGCTGTTCGCGTTGATCCGATGTGCGCCGAGGGATAAACTGCTGGAACAGAAGATCCGGCAGGAATACCAGGACAAGCGCAAGCAGAAAGCAGCATTGGAAAAGAAGTTACAGGACTGCGAACACGCACTGGAGCGATACGAAGCCGAAGTGCTGCGGTGCCTGGATGGTGAAAGCGGGTTTACGCAGGAAATGCTGGCCCGCCTGATCGCCAAATCAGAAACTGATCTGCGAATCGCGCGGCAGGAATACGCAAAGATCCTTCAACAAGTGGAGGATGACCGCGAACTCGCGCAAAAGATCAGGGAGTGTTACCGGCAGTTCTGCGGCTGGGCCGAGGAATTTGAGCTGGCGCCCCTTGCTCGCAAGAGGATGATTCTGAGCGAACTGCTGGAAAAGGTGGAAGTGGGCAAAGGATATCAGGTGACCGTCCATGTGAAACTGAGTTACAAGCAGTTCCTGGAACTGAGCAAGAACGACGAAACGGGTGAAATTACTCTAAGGAATGCCACAGACGGAAATGTGGCTTGATTTCAGGTAAATGCAGCTGTGAACTGTCCTGAGCTAGATGTGGTCGTAACAGTTGGTAGAGCAGCTGACTCTTAATCAGCGGGCCCAGGGTTCGAGTCCCTGGAAGCGCACCAGATGATCCACTGTCCAGAATAAAATGGACAGTGGATTTTTTATAAGTGAAAGCTAGAAGAATATAGCGATTCAGACCGGAAAGCCCCTGGGATGTTATCAACATTCCGGGGGCTTCTTGATAAGGTAGAATAAGTTTCGCAAATTGAAAAGTAGATAAAAAGAGACATGGTTTGCAGATGTCTGGTAGAATGAAGTTACGACACACCATTCTGAAAGGAGACAGCAAACCATGTCCGAGAAAATTGTACAACGAAACGAGGCAGTGATCAAGAGCGAAATCAAAGAACTTGTGCGGGGCAGCGTGGAGGACATTACCGAAGCCCTGTGGGGCAGCAAGGTCTCCCCGGCCACCATCAGCGAGCTAAATATGTTGGAGGCCGTGGGAGAAGTGTTTGCAGAGGCCAAATACCAGCGGTGTACTGTCCATTTCTACCGCAACGTGTTCTCTGTAACGCCTCGCTCCAAGGTGAAGCTGGTGGCCAAGATGCTCAAGGCGATCCACGCCCAGGAAAACAAGAGGGCGGCCAGAGAAAAGGCTAAGGCCGTGGTGGAGGAACTGCGCTCCATGAAGCCGAAAGAGGCCGCCAAGAAGGTAGAGGATGGCATTGAGGAAACGCTGACCTACTGCGATTTTCCCAGTGAACACTGGACGCGCATCCGCACCAACAACGTCATTGAACGGCTGAACCGGGAGATCCGCCGCCGCACCCGTGTAGTGGGCAGCTTCCCGGACGGGAACTCTGCTCTGATGCTGGTCTATGCCCGGCTGCGCCATGTGGCCGGTAACCAGTGGGGCAGCAAGAAGTACATGAACATGAAGCACCTGGAGGCAGCCCTTGAAGACGCCTCCATTGCCGGCTGACTTCACACTCATGCCAGGGCCTGCAAACTAATTTGCGAAAAATCCTTGACACTACCCGAAAGCTCTGTGTAATAAGGAGATTTTCGGCAGCTTCAGCCGCCTTTTTGAAAGCGGCGCCTTTTTCGACAAACAAAAAATCCCCCGAAAAATCGGGGGATTTTTTACTAATTGGATAATTTTGGTTTAAAATTACAAAATTACCGATATATTTTGCGTATCGACCCGCCGGGGCTGGCTCAGTTTTCCGCCAGCTGCTCCATCTCGGTGATGAGCTGGTCGAACAGCTGCAGGGCCTGGCGCACCGGGGCGGGGGTGGAGATGTCCACGCCGGCGCCCTTCAGCAGGGAGACCGGATCGGTGGAGCAGCCGCCGCTGAGGAAGTTCAGGTAATCCTTTACCGCGCTTTCGCCTTCTTTCAGGATCTTCTGGGACAGGGCGATGGCGCAGGAGAAGCCGGTGGCGTACTGGTACACATAGAAGTTGTAGTAGAAGTGGGGGATACGGGCCCATTCCAGCGCGATCTCGGTGTCGGGCTCGATGTCCTCACCATAGTACTGCCGGTTCAGGTCGCCGTATTTCTGGCACAGGGCCTCGGCGGTGAGAGCCTCGCCGGCGCGGATGCGCTCGCTGCACCACAGCTCGAACTCCGCAAACATGGTCTGGCGGTAGAGGGTGGTGCGGAACTGCTCCAGGAAGTGGTTCACCAGGTAGGCCCGGCGCTTGGGATCGTCGGTCTTGGACAGCAGATGCTGCATCAGCAGGGCCTCGTTGCAGGTGGAGGCCACCTCGGCCACGAAGATCACATAGTCCGCATAGGTGATGGGCTGCTTCTGGTTGGACAGGTAGGAGTGCAGGGCATGGCCCATCTCGTGCACCAGGGTGAACACGTCATCCAGGGTGTCGGTGTAGTTCAGCAGCACATAGGGATGGGCGCCGTAGGTACCGGCGGAGTAAGCGCCGGAGCGCTTGCCCTGGTTTTCGTACACGTCGATCCAGCGGTTCGCAAAGCCCTCTTTCAGCATGGCCAGGTAATCCTCGCCCAGGGGGGCAAGGGCTTCCAGCGCCATCTTCTGGCCCTCTTCGTAGGAGAACTTGGAGTCCTCATCCGCCACGATGGGGGTGTACAGGTCGTAGTAGTGCAGCTTTTCCACGCCCAGCAGCTTTTTGCGCAGGCGCACATAGCGGTGCATGGAGGGGAAGCTCTCGTGCACGGCGGCGATCAGGTTGTGGTAGATCTCGGGGGCCACCTCGGTGTTGTCCAGCGCCGCTTCCAAAGCGGAGGAATAATGGCGGGCGTCGGCAAAGAACTGCAGCTGCTTCATCTGGCCGCTGAGCAGGGAAGCGGAGGTGTTGCGGAACTGGCCGTAGGCGCCGTACAGTGCCTGGAAGGCGGACTTGCGCAGGGTGCGGTCCGGGGAGGTCATCAGGGGGATAAAGGTGCCGTGGGTCACCGGGTGGGCCTTGCCCTCAGCGTCCACCGCGTCGGGGAAGGTCATGTCCGCGTTGTTCAGCAGGCCGTAGGCTTCGGAGGGGATCTGGCTCAGCTTGCCTGCGCTGGCCAGCAGGGCTTCCTCGGCGTGGGAGAGGGTGTGGGCCTTTTTGCGCAGCACCCGGTCCAGCCGCAGGCGGTAATGTGCAAGGCCCGGCTCCTGGCGGTAGTATTCGTCGATGGTCTCGGCGGGCAGGGCCAGCAGCTCCGGCGTTTCAAAAGCGGTGGCCTCCTCCATCTCCACCAGGAAGTTGTGGGTCAGGGAGGTCATCTCCTGATAGGTGGCGTTGCGGGTGTCCTCATCGCTTTTGCGGAAGGCGTAGGTGACCAGGGGCTCCGCCAGGGCCAGAAAATCGTCATAGGCCCGCAGGTAGCCCAGCAGGACGGCGGCGCCCTCGCCAAAACGGCCCTGGAAGCCGCGCAGTGCGTTCAGGCTTTCCTTGGCTTTGGCAAAGTTTTCGCGCCAGGCGTCGTCGGAGGGGTAAAGGGCGGTCAGGTCCCAGGTGAAGCGGGGATCCGCCTCGCTGCGGGTGGGGATGGTTTGCTGCATAAGAATAAACTCCTCTCTTATTAAACAGATAGAATATGGATAAATATGTCTAAGATATGGAATAACAAATCATATTTATACAAAAAACGGCGTTAAAAAGATCTCCGATCTGTTTTTGATGGATGTTCCTAGTGTACACCTTACCACCCGCTTGTGTCAATCATGCTAAAGTGATAAATACACGGGACGGCGGCGCAAAGGAACGGAGGGCCCGGCCCGGCGGGGACGCCCTTACAATAGTAGAAAAGAAAAGGTGCATTGTGTGAGAAATGTGTGGGGAAGGTGAAAAGGGCCGTGAAAAAGAGAAATACTGGAAAACAGGGCTCAAAAGAAACAAAATGGAATTACGGCATTTTTGACAAAATATGTGTTCTGTTTTTGGCGGGCATACAACTTGAAAATATTGCGGATTTATATTAAAATACACTTGATTTCCTATTCATAATTTGTTAAAATCGTAAGTACACATCCTGCAGTGGTTTAGCACGGTAGCACGGCTGTGCGGGGAAGGGACCCCTCCATAAAGGCTGTACAAAAGTCTCCCGCTGCAGTATGGATCACCCCACAGAGGAAGGAGAAACAGTGAAAATGAAGAAAGCACTTTGCCTGCTGTTGGCGGGTGTGCTGGCCATCTCCGCAGCAGCCTGCGGCGGCCAGCAGACGGTCACCAACGACCAGACCGCTTCGTCGTCCTCCAGCGCCGCCTCTTCCAGCGCGGCTGAGGAGACCAGCGTCCGCCCCGAACAGCCCACCGGCCAGTTGGTCATCGGTACCACCACCGCCATCGAGAACGACTTCTACGATCCGTCGTTCAACAACAACGCCAGCAACTACAAGATCTACGATCTGCTGCATGGCCTGGCCACCGTGACCTACACCAAGGAGGGTGAGTTTGAGTACGACCCCACCGTGGTGAAGAGCCACACCGAGACCGAGAACGAGGACGGAACCAAGACCTTTACCGTGACCATCAACGATGGCCTGGTATGGAGCGACGGCACCCCCATCACCGCCAAGGACTTCGTGTTCCAGCTGCTGCTGGAGAACAGCGATGAGATCACCACCATTGACGGCTATCCCGCCAACGGCGGCGTTTCCATCGTGGGTTACGACGAGTACGTTGCCGGTGAAGCGGATGCTTTTGCCGGCGTTCACCTGGTGGACGAGATGACCTACTCCATCACCATCAAGGCAGAGGAGCTTCCTTACCACTACGATATTACTTACGCCAGCGCTATGCCCCGGCCCATGCACATCATCGCCCCCGAGTGTGATGTGGTGGACAGCGAAGAGGGCGCTATGATCACCGGTGAGTTCACCAGCGATCTGCTGCTGAAGACCATCAACGACACCGCCACCGGTTACCGCTACCATCCCAGCGTGACCTGCGGCCCCTACACCCTGGAGTCTTACGACACCGCCAGCCAGCAGGCTACCCTGGTAGTGAACCCCAGCTTTGCTGGCGACTACCGCGGCGTGAAGCCCGCCATCGAGAAGCTGGTCATCAAGACCGTTTCCAACGACACCATGATGAACGAGCTGGAGGCCGGCTCTGTTGACCTGCTGTTCCAGTCCAGCGGCGCCGACACCATCAACGCCGGCCTGGACCTGGTGGAAGCCGGTAAGGTCGAGAAGACCAGCTACTTCCGCAACGGCTACGGCAAGATCCAGTTCGACTGCAGCCAGTTCCCCACCGACTCCGTGGCCGTTCGTCAGGCCGTCGCCTACTGCTTGGACCGCGGTGAGTTCGCCCGCCAGTACAGCGGCGGCTACGCTGCCATCGTGCACGCCGCCTACGGCCTGGCCCAGTGGGAGTACCAGGAATCCAAGGACTGGATCGACCAGAACCTGGAGACCTACGAGAAGAACATCGACAAGGCCAAAGAGATCCTGGAAGCTGACGGCTGGACCAAGAACGCCGACGGCAGCGATTACTCCGGCACCGGCACCCGCTACAAGGAAGTGGACGGCGAGCTGCGTCCTCTGGTGATCGAGTGGGCCAACTCCGAAGGCAACCCCGTTTCCGAGCTGCTGAGCACCATGCTGCCCGAGGCCATGGCCGAGGCTGGTATGGAACTGAAGGCCACCACCATGGACTTCCCCACCATGCTGGCTTCTATGCAGCACACCGGTGACAAGATCTACAACATGTACAACCTGGCCACCGGCTTTGCCACCGCCAACTCTCCCTGGTACTACTACTCCACCGATCCCACCTGGATGACCGCTGGTTACAACTCCAACTGGATCGTTGACCAGGAGCTGGCCGACGTTACCTGGGCCATGAAGGATACTCCTTACGAGGATACCGAGACCTGGCTGAACGAGTGGCAGGCCTACATCAAGACCTGGAACGAAAAACTGCCGGATATCCCCCTGTATTCGGATGAATATTACGACTTCTACTCTCCCAAGCTGCAGGGCTGGGATACCTCTTCCGTATGGGAGTGGTCTCGCGCCGTGCTGGATGCCTGGGTGACCGAGTAAAAGATCTATTGTGTGTCCGGCGGAGCCCCCTTTCCCGGGGTTCCGCCGGCGCTTTTTTGAATCAAAATATCAAAACGGGAGGAAAGGCGAATGGGGAAAGGCAGATACCTACTCAAGCGGCTGCTTTACATCATTTTTGTATTCTTCATCATCTCCATTTTAATGTTCTTTATCTATAAGCTGATGCCCGGCGACCCGGTGGAGATCATGCTGGGCGACAGCAAGCTCAACATGAAACCGGACGCGTACCAGGCATTGTATGACCGAACGGCGGAGATGCTGGGCGTCAACCGCTCGCTGGTCGAGCAGTATTTTATCTGGATCGGCAATATGCTGACCGGCAACTTTGGATATTCCACCCAGTATAAGCAGCAGGTGGCTCAGGTGATCGGCACGCCCATGCGCAACACCGTCATGCTGAACATGCTGGCTATGGTGGTCGTGTTTGTAATATCGATCCCTCTGGGCATCGCTACCGCCGTGCGCAAAAACACCGCGTTTGACAAAACGGTGCAGGTGGTCACCATCATAGGTTACAGCCTGCCCAGTTTCATCATCGCACTATTGATGATCTTTGTGTTTGCGGTAAAGATCCCCATCTTCCCCATCAGCGGCGTGCGGTCGCCCGGATTTTCCGGAACGGGGATAGAAATGGCGCTGGACACCCTATGGCATATGGCCCTGCCGGTGATCGTTATGTCCATTTCCGGCATCGGCGGCATCACCCGTTACGTGCGCGCAGCCATGATCGACGTGCTGCGGATGGACTACATTAAAACCGCCCGGGCCAAGGGCCTGCGGGAAAAGGTAGTCGTGTATGTGCACGCGTTCCGCAACGCGTTGATCCCTGTTGTCACCATCGCCACCGGCTGGGTGGTGGGCCTGTTCGGCGGCTCCATCGTCATCGAGTCGGTGTTCCTGTGGCCCGGCCTTGGCAAGATGCTCATCGACGGCCTGCTGCAGCGAGACTTTGCCGTTGTGCTCACCATGCAGATGTTCTACGTGGTGCTTTCGCTGGCCGGCAACGTGATCATGGACATCGCATACACCATCGTGGACCCCCGGGTCCGGCTGGAAAACTAGGAGGACCACGAATATGGCTAAGAAAAAATTATTCGCTGGCAGAAAGTCCACCGCTGCCGCGGCGGCCCAGCGCATGGTCATGGGCGGGCTGCCTCAGGAAGAAGAGGAGCTGATGCAGAGCCCTCTGCGCATGGTGGTCACAAGCTTTGTGCAGGATAAGGTGGCCATGATCGGCATGATCCTGTTCGTGGCGATCTTCTTGTGCTGCGTGATCCTGCCGTTCTTCTTCCCCATCGACCTGTATTACCAGGACGTGACCCAGTCCAACGTGGCGCCGGGCTTCGGCATGCTGAAAGTCCCCGACGGGCTGCAGGACAATGCCGCGATGCTCTCGGCGGGCAGCACCTTCTCGGTTGGCATCGACAAGGATGGCAACGTGTACGAATGGGGCACTTTCCCCACCGACAAGCTGAGAAGGATCCCTTCCTCCAGCGAGATGGGCAAGGTGACCCAGATCTCCGCCGGCCTTGACCATGTTGTGGCCGTGAACGAGGACGGCCAGGTGTTCACCTGGGGCAACGACCGCATGGGCCTGGCTTCCATCCCCCTGGAGCTGCGCAGCGGCGCCGACATCAAGCAGATCTCGGCGGGCTACCAGTTCTCGCTGGCCCTCACCGAGGACGGCACCCTGTACAACTGGGGCAGCGATTACCTGATGAACGTGTCCTTCCCGGAGGGCGTGCAGGGCAATATCGCGAAATTTGACGACAACACCAGCGTTGTTATGGCGCTGACCGAGGACGGCCGGGTGGTCCCGCTGACCAGCAAGACCTCCTCCTTCACCGCCGTGCCGGAAGAGATCCAGGGCAACGCCATCGACGTGGCCCTCAGCGACGAGAGCGCCGCCGCCCTGACCAGTGACGGCGTGGTGCACGTTTGGGGCAACACCCAGAAGGGCACCGGCCAGATCCCCGAGGAGATCCAGGGCCATGTGACCGCCATCACCGGCGGCCGCTACCACTTTACCGCCATTTTGGACGACGGCACCGTGGCCAGCTGGGGCGACGACACCTTTGGCCAGACCAGCGCCCCCAGCTTTGACAGCGCTGTGACCAACGCTTCCGTCGGTTATTACAGCAGCTACGCCATCACCGAGGACGGCCATGTGGAAGGCTGGGGCCTAAAGGGCTACCTGATGGGCACCGACGCCTTTGGCCGCGACCTGTTCCGCCGTTTGCTGGTGGGCGGCCGCATGACCATGACCGTGGGCGCCATTGCCGTTATCATCTCCACCATCATCGGCGTTACGGTGGGCGGCATTTCCGGCTACAAGGGCGGCAAGATCGACAACCTGCTGATGCGTCTTACCGAGATCGTGGCCTCGGTGCCCTTCCTGCCGTTCTGTATCATCCTGTCCGGCATTTTGGGCAACCGCATCACCGAGATGCAGCGCATCATCCTGATCATGTTCATACTGGGCCTGCTGTCCTGGCCGGGCATTGCCCGCCTGGTGCGCGGCAGCGTGCTGGCCGAGCGGGAACAGGAATTCGTTACCGCTGCCAAGAGCCTGGGCGTAAAGGAATTTGGCATCATCTTCCGCCACATCCTGCCCAACATCATCACCGTTATCATCGTGAATGCCACGCTGGACTTTGCGACCTGTATGCTTACCGAATCCTCCCTGTCCTTCATCGGCTTTGGCGTAAACGAGCCCAATGCCACCTGGGGCAACATGCTCAACGGTGCGCAGAACGGCCAGGTCATCGAAAACTACTGGTGGCGCTGGGTATTCCCGGCCATTGCACTGGGCGCCTGCACCATCAGCATCAACTGCGTGGGCGACGGCCTGCGTGACGCCATTGATCAGAAATCGAAAGAGAGGTGAGCCAAGCGATGAGTTTGTTAGAGGTTAAAAACCTGCATACCTATTTTACCACCAAAAAGGGCATCGTGAAGGCTGTTAACGACGTGACCTACTCCCTCGAGGCGGGCAAGACCCTGGGCATCGTGGGCGAGAGCGGAAGCGGCAAAAGCGTTTCCGCCATGAGCATCATCAAGCTGCTGGACGGCAACGGCTACATTGAAAGCGGCGACATCACCTTCAACGACCGGGACATCCTGAAATGTTCCGACAAAGAGATGTACAGCATCCGGGGCAACGAGATCTCGGTGATCTTCCAGGAGCCCATGACCAGCCTGAACCCGGTGTTCACCATCGAGCGGCAGATCGGCGAGGTGCTGAAGATCCATCAGCACCTGGACAAAAAAGCCGCCCGGGCCCGTGCCGTGGAGCTGCTGGCGGACGTGAAGATCCCCAACCCCGAGCGGGTGGCAAAGCAGTATCCGTTCCAGCTTTCCGGCGGTATGCGCCAGCGCGTGATGATCGCCATGGCGCTGGCCTGTAAGCCCAAGCTGCTGATCGCCGACGAGCCCACCACCGCCCTGGACGTGACCATCCAGGCGCAGATCCTGAAACTGATGAACGATCTGAAAAAACAGACCGGCACCTCCATCCTGTTCATCACCCATGACCTGGGCGTCATCCACGAGATGGCGGACGACGTGGCGGTGATGTACTGCGGCCAGATCGTGGAGAAGGCCACCGCCAAGGAGATCTTCCACAACGGCACCTTCTCCCATCCCTACACCGAGGGCCTGATGACCTCCATCCCTCGGCTGAACACGCCCAAGGGCGAAAAGCTGGAGGCGATCCCCGGCGCGGTACCCAACCCGCTCTATCTGCCGGAGGGCTGTAAATTCGCCCCCCGGTGCAAATACTGCACCAAAAAGTGCACCCAGGCCGAGCCCCCCTTGCAGGAGGTAGCCCCCGGTCATCTGGTGCGGTGCTTCTATGCAGAAAAGGCGGTGAGAAAAGAACATGCCGAATGAGAATCAGAACGGCCGCAAAGTGCTGCTGGACATCAAGGGCGTAAAGCAGTACTTTCCGGTGAAAAAGACCAAATTCCGGGAAAAGCAGCGGTATGTGCGCGCCAACGACGGCATCGACCTGGAGATCTACGAGGGCGAGACCCTGGGCCTGGTAGGCGAGTCCGGCTGCGGTAAGTCTACCTTTGGGCGGACCATCTTGCAGCTGTACCCCCAGACCCACGGCGACATCATCTATTATAAGGATGGCAAGCCCATCGACCTGAAAAAGCAGTCTGCCGAAGAGATGCGTGTGCTGCGCAAGGACCTGCAGCTCATCTTCCAGGACCCCTATTCCTCGCTGAACCCCCGCATGACGGTGGGCCAGATCATCGGGGAGGGCCTGACCTCCCACGGCATCTTCAAAAAGGGCGACCCGGCCATGAAAGAGTACATCTTCCAGATCATGGAGGAGTGCGGCCTGGCCACCTACATGTTCAACCGCTATCCCCACCAGTTCTCCGGCGGCCAGCGCCAGCGCATCGGCATCGCCCGCAGCCTGGCCCTGCGGCCCAAGTTCGTGGTGTGCGACGAGGCGGTCTCGGCGCTGGACGTATCCATCCAGTCCCAGATCTTGAACCTGCTGTCTGACCTGCGGGAAAAGGCGGGCCTGACCTACCTGTTCATCACCCACGACCTGAGCGTGGTAAAATACATCAGCGACCGCATCGGCGTGATGTATCTGGGCAATATGGTGGAGCTTGCCCCGGCGGAGGAGCTGTTCGCCAACACCCTGCACCCCTACACCGAGGCGCTGCTGTCGGCCATTCCCACCACCGAGGAAGACAGCGGCCGGGAGCGCATCCTGCTGGAGGGCGATATCCCCAGCCCGGTGAACCCGCCGTCCGGCTGCAAGTTCCATACCCGCTGCCGGTACTGCCAAGAGAAGTGCAAACAGGAAGTGCCCGAATGGCACGACGTGGGCGGCGGCCATTACCTGGCCTGCCATTTCCCGCTGGATAAGAAAAAGGGCTGATCTAGCGGCACCAAACGCATCTCCGCGCCCAGTGCGGGGGATGTGTTTGACTTAGCCTCAGCCGCCCGTTTCCGGCCAAAAGCCCCACGGATCTGATTTGAAGGGATAACCATATGTTTTTCAGAAAAAAGATCGACCGCGTGGTCAACGTAAAGAAGGCAGAAGAACGCTTTGAAAAGGACATGGAAAACGTGACCTTGGAAAAAAACGACCGGCTCGCCATGGTGCTGGCCGCGATGCTGGTGTTCATCCCGGCGTGTTTGCTGATCCTGGGCATTTTTGCCCTGGTGATCTACCTGTTCTTTTTTCGTTTTCTTTGATTTGAAACAACACAACAAAAACGGCCTCTTGCTTTGCCAGCAAGAGGCCGTTTTTTGTTTGCGAAAAAATTTTTTGAAACGCAGCGGTCAGCCAACGCTCCAATACTCCCGGATCAGGCTGGTCAGCTCCAATTCGCTGCGGAAGCACACGCTGTTCTGAAAGCCCGGCAGGGGACGGGGCACCGTGATCCGCCCCTGCAAGCCGGCGTTCTGCCGGTATAAAACCTCCACCGTGAAGCGCACCGGCAGCCGGGGCCGTTCGCCCTCTTCCAGCTCCGCTTCGGCGGCCCGGGGCGGCAGAGGCTGGCCCCCCGCCACGAACCGCTGGAACATCTCATCCCGGGGCAGACGGCCGTCCGCCTGGCACAGCTCTTCTAAAATGAGCACCAGCTGCTCCGGGCTGGAAAACCGCACCTCCGGCCCATCCGGCAGCAGATGCACCGTGCCGCCGCAGCCGGTGGCGTGCTCCTCCATGCGCACCAGGGCGGTGACGGGCCGGACAAATCCCCCGGCGGGCCGTTCGTTGTATCTCTGCGGCATCGTTTATACCTCCTGTCCCTCGTGTATTGGCCGCCAGATCCCACTGTTGGGCAGCGGCATGCGGGTGTCTACCGTTTGCATGGAATGGCGCAGCGCAACGCCCCGCACCGGGTCGGCCTTGTAGCGCTGCTCGATGCGCTGTTCCACAATGGCGCTGTTCTCCCGGTTCGCGCCGATCAGCAGCACCAAAAACCGGTCCCGCCCGTGCTGGGTGAACGCGTCGCCCCGGCGCAGGCTGTTGTGGATGGCGCCCCGCAGCCGGGGAGCCGCCTGGGCGATCTTGCCGGTGTCGGTGAGGGTGCGGCCCCGGCTGTCCACCAGCCAGTAAAGCAGCAGGCAGGCGCTTTGGCCGCTGCGCTCGATCATCCGGCAGCACATGCGGTATACGTCGATGAAACTGGGGTAACTGCAATAGTACGCCCCGGTTTCCCGGTCCGGCTCCTGCAATTGGTTGTTCAGCTCAAAAATGGTCTCGTGGCTCTCCTGCCCGGCCAGGCTCAGCAGCTGGAACCGCTTTACCAGCTCCTCGCTGGGCTTCACCACAAATTCCTCGGTCAGGGTGCGCACCGCCTGGTCGTACACCTGCTTTGCCTCCTGGTACCGTTCCAGGCTCATCAGGCAGTCGATGCGCAGGCAGTAAAACTCTTCCAGGGGATGCATCGAGCAGGCCTTGGTGGCAATGGCCAGCAGGGCCTCCCACTCGCCCCGGCCCGGCAGCAGCTGCTGGATGGATTGCAGGCAGTCAAAATACTCCATGCGGTACTTGGCGGCGGTGGTCATGGCCCAGTCGTCGGCGGCCAGATGGGGCAGAAAATCCCCCTGATACAGCGCCTCGGCCTTCAGCAAAGCGTTCAGACGCCGGTCCTCGTCATCGGCGGCGGCCGCCTGGGCCATGTACCGCTCAAACTGGGCCACGTCGGTAGTGATGGCAGCGGTGCTCTCCAGCAGATAGCGCCCGCCCTGCAGCCGGATGGCCGTCACCTGGCCCAGGGGCGACTTGCTCAGCCGCCGCCGCAGCTGGGAGATGGTCACGTTCAGGTTGTTGGCCGGGTCGGCGGTAGAATCCTCGCCGAACAAAGCGTCCATCAGCCGCTCACGGGATACCCCTTTGGGGTAGCGGTACAGCAAAAATTGCAGCACCCGCATGGCTTTTGTGGTGCGGCTGCGTTCCAGCTCCAGGGGCTGGCCGTTGTATTCCAGAACAAGATCCCCGAACATCCGCACGTGGATCTGATTTTCGTGGGTCATGAAAAGGTCACCTCGTTTGTAGCCGGGCAGGGGACCGGGCACAGATTTGCGCCGCCAGCGCCTGCCGCTTGCCAACGTGTCGTAATTACCTATATATAGTAAAATAATAAAGCAAACACGAACGGTTTTCAATAGATAGAACGGATTTTTTTATTTCCGGTTGTAGAGCTACAATACATGTTGGACAGTAGAGCAAAAAAAGCAAATAAAAAAGTAGAAGGACAGAGCCTTCATAGGGTATAGTTAAGTTGCGACACCAACACACCCAAGAAAGGAGCTCTGTCCCTCATGAGTAAGAGTA
>CASEVW010000183.1 GCA_949291395.1 uncultured Oscillospiraceae bacterium
CAAAGCAGGCCAGCGGCAGGCCGTAATAGGGCCAGCCCATGGAGCCGAACCAGATGAACAGCCCGCAGAACGCAGCCAGGGCCGCAAAGGCCGCCCGGCCAATGGGCCGCAGCCCGGCGGGGGAAAGCACCAGATACAGCCCGCCCAAAAGGGCCAGGGCCGCCCACAGGGGATTCTGCAAAGCGGTGTTGATGCCGCTGACCAGCGTGTTGTAAAAGGGGGTGGACCAGTGGGCGGCGGAAGAGCCATAGGAGGTGAGGTTCGCCGCAAAATAGCTGGCGAACAGGTCGCCCAATGCCCCGTGCCAGCCGAAATAGGCCAGCACTGGCAGCGAGATCAGGGCCATGCCGCCCAGGAAGGCCCCGCAGGCCCGCAGCGCCCGGCCAAAGCCGCCCTCCGCCAGCCAGAAGATCAGGGCAAAGGCGGCCATCCAGGCAAAGTGCAGCCCCAGCAGGGTGTATTTGATCCAGAACACCGCCCCCGCCGCCAGGCCGTTGCACAAAAACAGCCCCAGGCCGGGCTGCCAGCGGCTGCCCTTTTGGAAAAAGCGTAAAAAACAATAGAGTGAGAAAGCCAGAAACGGCAGGCACAGCTCCTCGGCGCTGTCCCCCTGCACAAAGGCGGCGCTGCTGTAGACGCAGGCGGCCAGCAGCGGCAGGCTGGCGAACACCCAGCCCCGGGGGCAGAAGAGAAGCAGCGAGCGGGCCGAAGCGTACAAAAACGCCCAGCCCGCCAGCACCTCCAGCAGCCAGACCCCGAAAAAGCTGGTCTCGCTCACCAGCCCGGCAAGGGCATGCAGCGCGAACAGCAGCGGGCCTTTCTGGTCCAGCAGGTCCCGGTAGGGCACAAGGCCGTGGAGCATCCCCCGGCCAACGGTGAAATAGGTGTTGGCGTCCACCCAGTCGTTGGTGGGGTACAGGGGGCTGGAGCGGGAGCAAAGCAGCAGGGCGAACCCGGCGCACACAAGGCAGAACAGGGGCAGCGCCAGCCGGCCCCGGCGGGAAGAAGGCATCCGTGTTTTCTCCGATCTGGGGCGGCAAACAAAAAAGGCCCGCCCCCGTAATTGCTTACAGGGACGAAGCCTTTTAACAAACTCCGCGGTACCACCCAGGTTCTTGCTCTCAGAGCAAACACTCGTATCCCGGTAACGGGGGAGGCCGTCCTGGCCTAGTGGGCAGAGCCGTTCAGCCGGGCCGCTCGGGAGGGAACTTCACGCAGGCCGCCGCCGTAAGGCCCTTTCAGCCGGGGGGCCTCTCTCTTGCCGTGGCAGAACTGGTTACTTTTCTCCGTCAAAGCGTTTGACAGATTCGATTATAACACGGCCAAAAGGCCATTGCAAGCGGTTTGCGCCACAAAAATCACAAAAAAGGTCAGGGCTTTGCGCCTTGACCCGGCGGCGGGGCATGCTACAATAAAAAGAAAACGGGATACGGAGGAAAGAGAATGGTCTTTGGCATCGGCACCGACCTTGTGCGGGTGGACCGCATGGAAAAAAGCCTGGCCAGCCCGGCGTTCTGCCGGCGGGTGTTCGGCGAAGAGGAGCAGGCCTTCCTGGCGGGGCTGGCTGCCCGCAAACGGCAGGAGAGCGCGGCGGCGAATTTTGCCGCAAAGGAAGCCTTTTTGAAAGCGGCGGGCCGGGGCATCGGCGGCTTTGCCCTCAGCGACATCCAGGCCCTGCGGCAGGAAAGCGGCGCGCCCCGGCTGGCCTTCGGCGGCACGGCGGCGGCCTGGATGGAGGAAAACGGCCTTTCGGCCCATCTGACCCTGAGCCACGATGCGGGCCTCGCCCTGGCCTTTGTGGTGCTGGAAAAAAACTGAACTTTTTGTCTTGCGGTTTAAGCCGCCCGGCCCGGGGGCATACTACCACCAGAACGATACAATAACCGCTCACATGGAAAAGGGCGGATCACTGGAGGGAGTCAAGACCATGGAAGTGCATAGAGGCGAAGTGTTTTACGCAGACTTGAGCCCGGTGGTGGGCTCGGAACAGGGGGGCGTGCGGCCGGTGCTGATCCTGCAAAACGATGTGGGCAACCGGCACAGCCCCACCGTGATCGCCGCCGCCATTACATCCAAGCAGGACAAGACCAACCTGCCCACCCACATCGGCCTGCAGGCCCAAAGCTGCGGGCTGAGCCGCAACAGCATCGTGCTGCTGGAGCAGATCCGCACCCTGGACAAGCGCCGCCTGCGGGAAAAAGCAGGCCGCCTGACCGAAAAGGACCAGCGCCGGGTAGACCAGGCCCTGGGCATCAGCGTTGGGCTGGTGCGCATGTGACCCAAAAAAGAAAAAAGGCCCGTGTGCCTGCACAAAGCCAAAACCGGCGAAGGCAGGCCCACGGGCTTTTTTGCGTTTTCGGGCTGCTGTATTTTGCGGAAAACTGGAACTTTTTGGGGGTTCGTGCTATCATAAAACCAAAAAAGGCGGGGCGGCCCAAATGGCGGCCCTGGGGAGGGATACCGTGATCTATCTTTATTGGGTGGCCGTGTTCGTGGTCATCGCGCTGGCGCTGGCGGTGGGGTTCGGCCGCAAGCTGGAACAGACCTTTGCCCCCGCGCTGTTTTTGGGCATCCTGGTGACGTACCTGTTCGGCGTGGCCGGACCGCTTGTGTGGGGCCTGGGGGCGGTGAGCCTGGCAGGGGCCGGGTGCGGCGTGTACCTGGTGGTGCAGGCGGTGCGGCAAAAGCAGCTGTTCGTGCGCCGCTGGTTCACGCCGGGGGCGCTGGTGCTGCTGGTAATGGTGCTGTACATCGCCTGGATGCAGAGCGGGCGGCTGGCCATCGGCAACGATGAATTCAGCCACTGGGCCTACACCGTGAAGATCATGGACCACTACGACCAGCTGAGCATTTATCATTCCGGCGAGATGAGCTTTGGCGAGTATCCCCCGGCGCTGGCCCTGCTGGAATACCTGTTCGTGCGGTTCACCCCCAATTTTACCGAGGGGTATCTGTACCGGGCCATGATGCTGTTCCAGGTGAGCCTGCTTTTGCCGGTGATGGCCCGCTTTGGCTGGAACAAGCTGGGCGGCGCGCTGGCCGGGTTTGCCGGGCTGTTTTTGCTGCCGCTGGCCTTTTACGGCCAGTTTTACAGCGACCTGTGTGTGGACGGCACCCTGGCGCTGCTGTTTGCTTATCTGCTGTATGCCTGGCTGTCCCAGCGGCGGCTGGGGCGCTTTGTGCTGATGGAACTCACCAGCGGCATGGCGGTGCTGGTGCTCACCAAGGAGAGCGGTGTGGTGTTTGCCCTGGCGGCGCTGGTGTTCATCGGGTGGGATGCGGTGCGCCTGGCCCAGGGCA
>CASEVW010000184.1 GCA_949291395.1 uncultured Oscillospiraceae bacterium
CGCACCGGCCATAGCCCAGCACCAGCGCCGGGCTGTTCCACAAGGTACGTTTTCGGTTTTGCAGCAACAGGGCGATGCAGCCCTCGGCGGTGGGGATGGCGTTCAGCCACGCCAGCTCCTCCCGCTTTAAATAATCCGCCAGCTCCACCCCGGCGGCCTTTGCTTCTGCCTCGGCCTCGGCGGACACCTTGCCCCCAAAGGCCAGCATGCCGGGCTTTGCCGCCGCCAGCAGGCGGTCCAGTTCCGGCCGTTCGGCGGACAGAGGCATAGGCAGCAGGGCATAGTCCGCCTGTGCGGCCCCCTGTTCCCCCAGCACGGTATATCCCATCCGCCGTAAATACTCCCCCGCCGCGGCCTGGCGGGCGTCCTCACCCATTACGGCAAAGACCTTTGTTTGCCTGTTTTCCATTCCGGTTCCCCCTTTTGTTCGCTGCCCAGCGCAAAGCCCATTCGCAGCGCCGCTTAGTCCCATGCTATGCCGCCCTTTGGCCAAACGTGCGGGGCGGGCACAGGGCCCAAAATAGGAGGAAACACCCGGGGGCCTGGCCAAAATTTGCAAAACGGTGTTTATTTTATCACACAAAAATTATATAATGATAGTTACAACAAGTTATTGTAATGAATCCCGTGCCGGGAGCGCGGGCCTTTGCCCTGAGCCTTCGCCCTGCGTCCCGCTGGCGGCGCCGGGCTTTCTTGCTAACGATACAAAATGTAGACAGAGGTGGATCATATGGATTTTTTAGGCGGTTTCAATCCTGAATTGCTGGACGGCGTAAAGCGCCTGCACTTTATCGGCATCGGCGGCAGCGGCATGTTCCCCCTGGTGCAGATCCTGCACGCCCGGGGCTTTGCGATCACCGGCAGTGACGTGAACGAGGGCACCATCGTGGACGCCGAGCGGGCCATGGGCATCCCCGTGACCATGGGGCACAAGGCCGAGAACGTGCTGGGTGCCGATATGGTGGTCTACTCCGCCGCCATCCATGCAGACAACCCCGAGATCCGGGAAGCGGACTCCCGCGGCATCCCCACGCTGGAGCGCAGCGTGCTGCTGGGCTATGTGAGCCGTTTGTACCCCCGCAGCGTGTGCGTGGCGGGCACCCACGGCAAAACCACCACCACCTCCCTGGTGACCAGCCTGCTGGAACTGGCGGGCCGGGACCCGGCGGCGGTGATCGGCGGCAAGCTGCCCCTCATCGGCGGCTACGGCAAAAACGGCAGCGGTGACACCATCGTCATCGAAGCCTGCGAGTTTGCCGAGACCTTTTTGCACCTGACGCCGGACATCGCCGTGCTGCTGAACATCGACAACGACCATCTGGACTACTACGGCACCATGGGCCAACTGAAGTTCGCCTTCAAAAAATTCGCCCTGATGGCCCGCCACACCATCGTGGCCAACGCGGACGACCTGAACGTTTTGCAGGTGGTGAACAGCCTGGACCGGGTGGTGCGCACCTTTGGCATCGAGAACGAGGCCGATTACCAGGCCGTGAACATCCGGGAGCACAAGCCCGGCTTTTATGAGTTCGACGTGCTGGAATGGGGCTATCCGGTGGCCCATCTGAAGATGTCCGCCCCCGGCTACCACAACATCTACAACGCCCTGGCCATGACCGCCTGCGCTTTCTTGCTGGGCCTGGACGGGGACGATGCCGCGGCAGCTGCTGCCAGCTTCAAGGGTGCGGGCCGCCGGTTCGAGATCCTGGGCGAGTTCAATGGGGTGACGGTGGCGGACGACTACGCCCACCACCCCACCGAGGTGGCCGCCACCTTAAAGACCGCCCACGCCCTGGGCTACAACAAGGTATGGGCGGTGCACCAGCCCTTCACCTACAGCCGCACCCGCGAGCTGCTGGACGATTTTGCCCAGGTGCTGAGCAGCGCGGACCATGTGGTGCTCACCCCCATCATGGGCAGCCGTGAGGTGGACGACGGCAGCGTGAAGAGCGAGGACCTGGCCGCCAAGATCCCGGGCAGCGTGGTGGTGGCCGGCCTGCAGGAAGCCGCCGGCTACATCAAGGAGCACGCCCAACCCGGCGACTTTGTGATCACCATGGGCTGCGGCGACGTGTACAAAGCCGCTCACATGATGCTGGAATAACTACACAAAAAACGAGCCTGAGACTCTTGTCTCAGGCTCGTTTTTTATGTTGTTGTCAGCTCAGCGCGGGCCAAACCCGGCGCAGCTGCACACTGCCGCCGGTCTTGTCCACCGCATAGAGCGCCCGGCCCACGATATCCCCCGGGTCGGCAAAGAGGGAAGCGTATTTTTCCGCAAAACCGGGGCTGATCTGGTACAGATACACATAGGTGTAATCCTCCGCCAGCACCTGGGCCCACTGGTCCGCTGTTACCTGCTGGGCCCACTGGGCGTATTCGCCTTCCGTGTTGAAATTATACCCCGCCTGCCAGCTCACCCGCTGGGGGTAGAAGCTGTAATTTGCGCACAATGCTTCATAAACGGCGGTGTCCTCCGCCACAAAATACAGCTGGTCCTCCTCCGTCCATTCCAGCGGGAAGGTCTCGGGGGTAAAATAGGCCGACCGCTGCTGTTCCTGGGCGGCCCCCTTGGCCGGGGCCACCAGCCGGTCGATCTCGGCGGCGGTGCCCGGCATCACCAGCAGCGCCGCCAGCAGCACTCAGCCCGGGGCAAACA
>CASEVW010000185.1 GCA_949291395.1 uncultured Oscillospiraceae bacterium
CAATTACTAATGGGGAGCCGGATACTTCGAGAGGAGTAAGTCCGGTTCCGAGGGAGGGAGTAGGAAACCTACCGCCAACGGCGGCAAGGCGCCTTTACCCTACCCTACGCCGCTTTGGCGTTTCAGCCGGCGTATTCTTCCAAAAACGCGCCGTTCTCCTTTAAGGTCTGGCGCAAAAGGTCCGTATCCAGCCTGTTGACCGGCTGGCCGGTGGCCGCGCTTTGGGCCGCCGCCGTGCCTGCGGCCTGGGCCGCAGCCATCACGATGGGGGTGACGCGGATGGCCGCGCAGGCCTCGTGGCTGGTGCTGATGCACCGCCCCGCCACGATCAGGTTCTCGATCTGGCTGGTCACCAGGCAGCGGTACGGGATGGAATACCAGCTGCCCGGCTTCAAAAAGCGGTGTTTCATGGCGGCGCCGTCCGGCGAATGCACGTCGATGGGATATCCGCCCATGGCGATGGCATCCGGGAACATCTTGTTTTGCAGCAGGTCGTCCGCCGTCAGCTTGTAGATGCCGTCGATCTTCCGGCTTTCCCGCACGCCGATGTGGGGTCCGGTGGTGAGGATGTAGCAGTGCTCAAACCCCGGGATGTACTTTTTCATAAACGCCACGATCTGGTGGGCCTGGCGGCGGCCCTCCACCTCCGCCCAGGTCAGGTCAAAGGCGTTCACCGCCGATTTTTTGATGATGCGGGACATATTCAGGATAAACTCTCCCGGGTTGTTGGTCTCAAAGCAGAGCACCATATCCCGGTCCACATCAAACTCGCCCTTTCCCTTGGCGAGTTTGATAATGGAATACGCGCCCTGGATGCCCGCGCGAGGCAGCTGGCGCAGCCGGTCAAAGGGAATGGTGGGCAGCATATCGTCCTGGTGGGTCTGGACAAACTCGATCATTTTGTCCCGATCCACATTGCCCACCTTGACGTTCATGCTCATGGGCTGGGCCAGATGGTCGCTCTCCCGTCCATAACAGGAGGGTACGCCCGCATGGGTAGCTAGGTCGGCGTCGGCGCTGCAGTCCAGGAACACCTTGCCGGTCACGTCAAAAAAGCCGTTTTTGGAATACAGGTGCACCTTCGTGATGGCCTGATCCTCGACCTCGCAGCCGGTGTACACGGTGTGGTACAGCAGCTGCACCCCGGCCTCCAGGGCCATGGTCTCCAGCACCAGCTTCATGCCCTCCGCATCGAAGGGGGTGATGCTGCTGGCATAGCCCACAAAATCCTCCATATGCCCCGGCGACAGGCCCAGCTCTTTCAGCCGCTCCACGATCTCATCCGGGATGCCCCGCACCACCTGGGTCTGCCCGGCGTGGAAGGTCATCTGCGGCCCGGTGCCCGCCATGGTGAGCATGCCGCCCAGATAACCGTTCTGTTCCACCAGCAAAGTGGAAGCGCCCTGGCGGGCCGCCGCGATGGCTGCTACCGCACCCGCCGGGCCGCCGCCGATGATGACCACATCATAAGAAAGCATTTGATTCATTGCCTTTCCTCCTGTTGCTGTGCAAGTTCATAATAGGTCCGCGCAAAGGCGTGGGCCCCGATCTCTGACAATGCCCGGATGCCCGTTTTCCCGATGGACAGCGGCCCCAGCCGCAGCATCGGCACCTGATAGTCCCGGCTGGTGAGGCCCAGCTTGGTCCATTCCAGAAAATGAAAATATTCGTGGCTCAAGATCAGATTTTCCGCCGTGCGGCGGTCCATCCCGTTTTGCTGTGCCCACAGGTCGATGGACTTCACATAGAGGTTCACCACGCTCTGGCCGGAAATATAGTCGCTGAAATAGCGCTGGCCTCCGGCCACATAATCCACGTCCTTTTCCAGCAGCTTTAAGCCGCTGGCCCGGGCAATGGCAAAAAAATCGGTGGAGCCGTTCTGCTCCTGAAACACCCGGCGGGCCGCGTCACAGCCCTTCTGCCAGGCCATTTCCACAATGCGCTCCCGGTCCTGTTCCGGGATCCGATCGTAGCACAGGTCATAGGACAATTCCTGCTGCGCCAGTTCCCGGCCGGGAAACGGCAAACTGAAATCCGGCATGCGCTCTTCTCCTCTTTTATGGTCAGGTATCCACCCGCTTGGTGGCCGCCAGGATCAGCGGCTCCTGCTGGCCGCAGCCCGCCAGCTCCACATTGCCCAGGCTGACGATCTGCTCCGGGCTCTGCATGCCGGACAGGTCGATGATGCGCTTGCCCAGCACCACATACATGTTGGGCAGGTTGGTGCCGCCGTCGTTGTAGACGGTCAGCTCTTCCAGCAGCCAGTCCAGGTCATTTTGCCAGGTGCCCACCGTGCTCTGGCGTACCAGGGCGTTGTTCTTTTGCAGGCGGATCACGCCTTCCTCGTCCACCAGGCGCAGCTGCTTGACGCTTTTCTTCATCAGGCCAAACAGCCTTTTCTCCACCTTTTCACACTGCACCGCCGTCATGGAGCCGTTGCGGGCCACCACCGACAGCTCGCTCACAGGGGCGTTCAGGTTTTCCGCCACCACCTTGAGCAGTTCCTCTTCGCTCAGCGCCTTATGCAGCCTGTCCTTGCTGCGCAGCTCCGTTGCGCCCACCGCAACGGCCCGCACGATGTTGCGCTGGGTGTCCACTTCCACGCTGACCTCCACCGTGCCGGGGGCGGCGCCGTTTTGGATCGCTTTCAGCTCCGCCTCACGCCGCACGCTGATGATATCGTCCTGCGTGGGGTTGGTCACGCTGCGCTCCACCATGTCCCGCACCATGGCCAGCGCCACGCCGATGGTGGAAATGACCGGCGCGTTTTTGGCAAGATGGTGTTTGTGCTGCATAGTCTCGGCCAGATGGGGCACCACGGCAGCCGCGCCGCCGCCGCCGCCCACGAAGATCGTGGTGCGGGGGTCCATTTTATAGTCTTTCATCAGCTGGCTGGCCACCTTGCTGTTTTTTGCCGCCGCATAATCCAGCACCTTGCGGGCCGCCTCTTCCACCGTGCAGCCCATGCTGTCTGCCAGAGGCTGCCAGGCCTTGCGGGCCGCCTCCACGTTGCCGTAGGCATAGTCTTCCGGGCGCACATAGCCCGCAATGTTCGCCGCGCCCGCCATGGTCAGCGAGACCCGCACGCCGCCCGCGCACTCGATGCAGGCGTATTCCGGATCGGTGGGGGTAGGCTTCACCGTGGTGAGCCGGGGCTCCACGATCTTGTCCGGGTCGGTGTAGACCTCGTAATCCAAACCGGCGATGTGGGCGCTGCGGGGGCCGGTGTCCACCGCTTTGCCGTCCCGGATCTGCACCATGGAACCGCCGCCGATGCCCACGGTACGTACGTCCAGGCTGTTCAGATAGGTCTTATGGCCGCCCACTTCGGCGTATTGAACCATGACCTTGCCGTCTTTCACGCAGGAAATATCGGTGGAGGTGCCGCCCACCTCGAAGAAGATGCCGTCGGTGAGCTTTTCATACATCAGCGCGCCTGCCACGCCCGCCGCCGGGCCGGACAAAATGGTCAGGATGGGCCGGTTGCGCACCTCGTCCACCGTCATAACGCCGCCGTCGCACCGCATCACCATCAGGGGGCTCTGGATATCGGCACCTTTGATGCTCTGTTCGGTCATGTTGGCGGCTTCCAGCATTTTGGGCATGATACTGGCATTCACCACCGCCGTGCGGGTGCGGATCTTCAGCCCGTACAGCTTTGAGATGTCGTTGGTGGCTGTGGCGGGCAGGCCGTGTTCGCTGCACACTTTCACCGCCAGATTCTCGTTGGTGGGGTCGTCCACGCTAAAAGCCTCCGCCGCCACGATGCTGGTGCACTGCTGGCTTTTGAGCTTTTCCACCGCCTGGTTGATGGCGGCTTCCACATCACCCGCCGCAGTGTCCACATATTCGTTGCAGGAAACCAGGTATTTGCCGGGGGCAAGCTCGATGTCGCCCATGGTGGTATCGCCCTTGCTCTTCGCGCCCTGCAGGCCGCTGCCCAGCGTGATCACGCCTACCTTCGCCACATCGCCCTCCAGCAGGGCGTTGGTGGCCTGGGTGGTGCCGTGGGCGATGAAGACCACGTCCTCCGGCTTGATACTGCACTGCTCCATGACCTTGTGCAGCACCTGCACGATGCCGGCCGCCACGCCCTCCTTTGCGGTGTGGGTGGTGGGAACTTTCACCGTGCCGATCAGCTCGTAGGTGTCGTTGTCAATGGCGACGGCATCGGTAAAGGTGCCGCCCACGTCTATGCCAATGCGGACTTTCATGATTTGTATCCTCCTGTTGTTTGTATTGTGGCATTGCTCTGCCCGGTGTCCATGGAAGATCTCAGCCCGCAGCGTTTTTTCTGCGGGTTCAGATCCTCAATGGAGCGGGCGCTGCGCGTGGCGCCCGCTTTTGGGGAAAGAGGATCAGAAGTACAGCACCGCGCTGATGATCACGCCGAGAACGGCGATGACCCACAGGTAGGGCAGCAGCTTCTTGGTAACGCCGTTCACGTCCACTTCCACGAAGTTGGCGGTCCAGACGTTCTGAGTGTTGGTGGGGTCACCGCAGCCCTGGATACGCTCGGCAGCCAGGAACGCGCCCATGACCGCCAGCGGGGTGAGGGTGCCCAGACCGATGACCAGGGCGGCAATGCCGCTGCCCAGGCCAAACAGGTTCATGGGGCCGCGGTACAGTGCCAGAGGCGCCAGCAGGCTGAAGAAGATGATGTAGCCGACCTTGCTGGAGGGGATGACCGTTAGCAGGAAGGGGTTCAGCACCTCGGTGACCATGGGATGGGTCACGGCCAGATACAGGATGCCGATGCCGATCATCAGGATGATGGCGGGGCCGCCGTCGGTGATGCCATCATAGCAGGTCTTGACCAACAGGTTCATGGCCTTGGAGAAGCTCTTGGAGGTGAACACCAGGATCCACAGGATGCCGACCATAAATGCCGGGCAAACGGGGAACTTGAATACTGCCACCAGGATGATGGGGATCAGCGGGGTGATCATGGCCAGCACGCCCCGCACCCCGGTGAGCTGCTTGGTGGGCTTGGTGTCCTGCACAGGAGCGGAAAACGCGAACTTTACGCCGTTGCGCTTGAACTCCACGAACACCAGGACCAGGGTGGCGATGAAAGTGGCTACCAGCATGTAGATCTCAAAGCTCTTGATCTGCTCGATGTCCAGATTGAAGATGCTGGAGAAGGTCTTCCAGTTGGCGATGTTGAAAGTAAGGCCGGTGGTGAATGCCATCAGGAAAATGCAGGCCGCGCTCATGGCCGGCACACCGACAGACAGCAGGATGGGCAGCACGATGGAGCCCACCATGATGATGGAACCCAAGCCGCTCAGGGTGGTGAACAGGATCGCACAGGCCACCACCATGATGAGGGTCACGATCAGGGGGCGGTCGCCGCCCAGCTCGGCACTCTTCTTGATGATGTTCTCGGTCACGCCGGTCTTGTTCATCAGCTGGCCCAGCCAGGCGCCAAAGACCACCGCCATAATGGCGCTGCCCATGCGCACGGTACCAGCTTCCAGAACCGACTGCAGCCAGCCGATCTCAACGCCCTCGGCGTTCTGACCAACGGCGGGCACGCCAGCAATGATGCAGATCACCACTGCCATCAGCGGCAGCGCCAGCAGAGTGGGGATCTTTTTTGTCATCATAAGCGCCGCAATGATGACAAACGCCACGATAATAAGACAGCCTTGTATCATAGATTACACTCCTTTATTGATGTATAGCAGGAGACGCGCCTCCCGCGGGATCACGTTACAATGCCTCCACGGCTTCCCGGAAAGCGGCGGTGGCCGCTTTCACCCGCTCGGGGCCGGGCTCTTTGCCCATGACCACCGCACCGATCATCACCGCTTTGCAGCCAGCGCCATACAGGTGCTTGACCTCGCTGGGTTTGATCTTGCGCTGTGTGGGGATCAGGCAGGGCTTTCCGGTCTTTTCCACAATGTCGGAATACCGCAGGATATCAGCAAAGTTCAGGTCGGTGCCGTAATTTTCGCCCGGCTGCACCGAGCACTCCAGCACGTCGATGGCGCTGCGGCGAACCGCATCCAGCGTGTTCTGGTTGTAGGTATAGTCGATGGCCGCCATTTTGGTGAGCACCGTGCTCTCCATCATATGGCAGGGCAGATGATGGGTGTAGGCGCTGAAAAAGCCCAGGCCCATCTGCTCCAGCTCCCGGCGTTCCTCCTCGTTGATGAAGGCGTCTTCCCCGCCGGGCACCAGGCCCACCGGCACATCGCCGCACAGGGCGATCAGTTCTTTCAGGAACTGCCGGTTCTCGGCGAAAGTGCCGAAGGTGTGCCCGCTGGCCCGATGCCACACGTTGCAGTGCACCTTCACGGCCTGCGCACCGCCTTCCAGCGCAGCCTGCGCCAGCTTCAAATCGTTGGAGGGCAGGCTGACCACCAGAGAGAACTTGTTCTGCGTGATGATCTGCTTAAAGTTCATGGTTTCCCCTTCTTTCCGGGCAGCGGCGCTGCCCTTGGATGCAATGATTTATATGGTGCCGAAACTTATCCGGCGCACAACACATTTTGCCGCACGTGGGCTGCCAGCATCTGGGCCATGTTACTGGGGCCGATGGGCTGGAGCGTTTCAAACCGGGGCGTCTTACCGGCCAGCTGCGCCTGCACACGGGCCTCCACCACTTCCACAAAGCCGCTCTTCTGGGCCGCGGGGCCGGACAAAAACACAATGTCCAGCGGGAACAGGATGCAGAGCAGCGCCGCCAGGCTGCCGATCTGCTGCGCCAAAAGCGCCAGGCGGTTCTCGCCTTTTGCGCTGGCTTGCGAAAGAGGCTGCTCTCCCGCTTTTTCACGCAGCATGGGAAGCGTTTCCGGCGGCAGCAGCGGCGTGATATCCGCACAGACCCCGTTTCTTAGGGGCACCGGCTTGCCCTGCACGGTGACGCTGGCCACCACGCTTGCCCCAATGGCAATGTGGGCGCTGTTCGCCGCCTCGGCCTTTGCCGTCTGCATCGCCTGGGCCGCCGTGTAGTTTTGGCTGTATTCCTCCACCACCGGCACCCGGAACTGGGTGAACAGCGCCTCTTCCAGCGAGATGCTGGCTGAAGCAAAGCCGGTGGAGTACATCACGTTAAAATCACTGGCCCGCATGTCCTTTTGGAACAAAAGCCCGATGCCCAGCAGCCCGCCTTCCCGGATCCGCTCATGACCCATCTGATCGAACAGCGCCGAGGTGAGGGCCACCAGCAGGTCGTTGCCGGAAATATAATGGTCTGCCAGGTTCACGCAGGCCTGCTGGCCAAGGGCCAGATCAAACAGGGTAAGATCCGCGCCCTGGCGGCTGATCTCCGCAACGGCGATCACGCCCCGCTCCTTGTTTACGGTCAGCTCGGTGCGGCTGCGGCCCGCCGTGGACACCCGCACCCCGCTCTCGATCAAAAGGCCTTCCTCCAGCAGTTCCCCCACCAGGCTGGAGACCGTGCTGGGAGAAAGTTCTGTCTTTTTTGCGATCTCAATGCGAGACAGACTGCCCTCGTTTAAAACCGCCTGCATCACGATCTGTCGGTTGCGCCGTTTCATATCCTGTAAGCCACTTTTTTTCATTGTCTCTTCCTCATTTTCTCAGGCTTATTTCGGACTTCAAACTCATTTTTTCGGATTCCGAAATAAGTACAATCAAACTATACCACTCTTGTTTTCGTTTTTCAATGCAGCCCGTCCACTTTCTACATTT
The DNA here is from genome assembly GCA_949291395.1 of uncultured Oscillospiraceae bacterium. Classification (GTDB taxonomy): domain Bacteria; phylum Bacillota; class Clostridia; order Oscillospirales; family Ruminococcaceae; genus Allofournierella. Next base: position 7,663 of record CASEVW010000185.1, read on the forward strand.
TTTCTATATGATCCTATCACTTTTTGTAAAATTCAACCATAAGCGTTTACCTTTTCACAAAAAAGCACCGGTTCTGCGCATTTCCACGCAAAAACCGGTACTCTTTTTTCGAAGTGATCTTAGCTGCCCTTGCAGCGCCGGGCGGCCGACCGTTATTTTTTGAGGCACGCCACCACCAGAGCCACCGCCGCCACACCCAAAAGGCCCATGACCCACAAAAGGATCTGGGGGTTATGGCGCAGGGTGCGCATCAGGGAGCTTTCATAGCCGCCCTGTTCTTCTGGCGTTTCGGTACTGCCGGCCCCGTCGCCGCTTTCCGCCGCCGGGCTGCCAGTCGCTTCCGGCGGGGTGGGCTCTTCGGCTTGTTCCGTGACCTGGACGCCGCCCACCATCTCGGCCAGACGGTCCGCCATCAGGCTGCAGGCTGCGTTCAGCGGCTGCCGCATGGACTCCACGATCGCCCCGTTTTTCTCCTCGTCCAGGGTGTAATACTCCTTCGTCATCAAAAACAGCTGCACGCCGGAGTCCTTCGCAAAGGTGTCCTTCACCAGCTGGCGGAAGGTCTCGGTATCCCCAGTGTCCACCGGGCCGAACTGATGCAGCACGAACTGGTAGGCCCGGCTTTCCGCCGTGACCGTTTGATAATAGCTTTGGATGGCCTCGCTCAGGTCCTCCCCCGCCGAAAGACCGCTGCCGATGTTTACGCCGTCCAGGTCCGCCAGCCAGTCGCTTTGGGGCAGCAGGCTGGCGTTCTCATTTTCGCTGGCAAAGTAGGGTTCCAGCTGCTGGATGCAGGCGGCTTCATCCCCGCCGCTGCCCTTGATGCTCTCCGCCAGCTGCACCAGGTCTCCGCCCCAGGTGCAGATCACCGGCACCCGCTTGTAGGTGGCCCCGATGCCCGCCACCAAGTGTACAAAATCCACCGGTTGGCCGGTCTGGCTCACGGTCACATTCTCCATTGTCTGTAATCCGGCCAGTTCCGGCGCATTCTGCTGCACATGAGCGGTAAAGTTCCCATCTGCTGCTCCCAGGATCATATCCCAGGTAAAATCGCTGTACCGCTGGGCACGGATGTAATTGATGGTGAGCACCAGCGGGTCGCTGCCCGCGCTGTTTTGTTCGGCATACTGTTCTGCCAGCATTTGAAGTTGGCTCACCTGCCGCAATACGCTGTCCAGCGTTTGCCCTTCCGCCCCATGAGCGGTAAGGGCAGGCGCACCGCAGCAGACCAGCAGCAAAGCAGCGCAGCAGGCGGCGGCTTTTCGCAGCCAATGTTTCACCATGTCGGCCTCCTTGTGTCGTTGTTGGTATCATTGCGCATCTATTATACCAACAACCCCGCTCCAAAGCCATGAAAAATTTGCAAAAAAGCGCCGTCGCTGTCATCAAACAGCGGCGGCAGCATATTGCAGACTTACTCGCCAAATACGGCGATATAATCTTTTTTAAATTTTTCGATGCCCTGATCGGTCAGGGGGTGTTTTGTCATCTGCTCGATCACCTTGTAGGGCACGGTGGCGATGTCCGCCCCGGCCAGGGCGCAGTCGGTCACATGGATGGGATTGCGCACGCTGGCGGCGATGATCTGGCAGTGGATGTCCTCGTAGTTGTCGAAGATCTGGCAGATGGCGGCGATCAGATCAATGCCGGGCTGGCTGATGTCATCCAGACGCCCCAGGAACGGGGACACATAGGTGGCGCCGGCACGGGCAGCCAGCAGCGCCTGGTTCGCGGTAAAGATCAGGGTGCAGTTGGTCTTGATGCCCTCCGCGCTCAAGGTTTTGATGGCTTTCAGGCCCTCGCAGGTCATGGGGATCTTCACCACCATGTTGGGGTGCAGGGCAGCGATGGCCCGGCCCTCCTGGATCATGCCTTCGGCATTCTCGGTGGTGGCCTTCACCTCGCCGGAGATGGGGCCGTCCACAATGGTGGCGATCTCTTTCAGGGTCTCCTGATAGTCCCGGCCCTCTTTGGCGATCAGGCTGGGGTTGGTGGTCACGCCGGCGATCACGCCCATTTCGTTGGCTTTGCGGATCTCGTCCACATTAGCGGTATCAATAAAAAATTTCATGCTACAAATCTCCTTCCTGCAACATGTTTCCGGCTGCAAATTCGGTGCGTTTTTCTTATTATAACACATCATCCCGCAGGCTTGCAGCGTGGGCGCTGCCCTTTATCTCTGTTTGAAAAACTCGTGCACCACATCCGCCCAGTGGCCCCGGCAGATCATATGGTGATTGGAGATGGGCGCGCTGACAAAATAATCCGTTCCTTCCGGCAGGCGAATGTGCAGCTGGGTTCGGCACATATCCGGGCGGCGCAGGCTGGCCACCAGCTCGGCATCCTGCACATAATAGCGCTCCATGGTTTCGTCGCATTTGAAAATGGTGATGGGCCCGGCCGCCATTTCGCCGGAAAGCGCCACGCCCAGGCCCGATTCAAAATGCGTGGTCAGCTGATAGGAATCGGGCATATTCACCGGCAGGGTGCAGTGCGCAAAGATCATCTCGCTGGTATGGCGGTCCAGCTGGCTGGGATTGGCCATGAACACCGGCTGGCCGGTGAGCTGATACAGCACAGCCATGGCCAGCATGCTGCGGGTATCGCCCTCGCAGGCCGCCGGGATGCCTTCCGCATTCAGGATGGCCAGTGCCAGGCAGCCCGTGGTGCCAATGCTGCCCAGCAGATCAAAGCAGCGCAGCGTCATGGCCTGCAGGCCGTATTTCTGGACCAACCGCTTGGCCGCTCCATACACGTTCAGCGCTTTTTCCATCTCTTCCGCATCGTATCCGGTCTGTTTCAGCGCCCGGGTGTAGGCGTTTTCTTCATAGCCGCCCTTATGGTATTCGTCGATCAGCTCCTGCACTTCCAGCGTGAGCAGATCCGCACCAAAGCGGTTTTTCAGCATTGCATGGTCGGCCCGGCTGGCCACCAGCGTGATGGCCTCGCCAATGGCGCCCATGCGCATGCCGGCAATGTTCTGGCGGGCTTTGGCCGCCCGCAGCAGCACCTGCAGCCGCCGGGCGTTTTCCTCCACCGTGCCGTGCAGGATCTCGCCCTGCTCGCCATTCCGCTGCAGATACGCCAGGATCTCCATCGAAGCCGCCAGCGAGTTCCAGGCAGGCACGGTCAGCAAGATATACGGCCCGTTCACACAGCGGCATACCCGGCTGAAGGGCTCCGCTGTTCCGCCGGAACCAATAAAGAACACGTGGATCTGCTGCTGACGGAACGTTTCTTCGTCCGCCGCAAACACCTCCATCCCCATCGCTTTGCCCAACTGAGCAAGATAATCCGCACAGTACTCCGGAATGTGGGGATCATTACAGTTGGTGGGGCCTAAGATTTGACAAACACCAAGTTTTTCCATATCGTTTTCCTTTCCTGGCACAACCTGCGGCGTTGGATGCCGTCGCGGTCCGCCTGCCTTTTTTGATCGCAACCAATCGGTGCGCCTGCTTTTATTTGCGCTTCAGCACACGACGCACCGCTTCGGCAATGTTCGCAGCCCGCAGGCCAAAGGAGTCCATCAGGACCCCACCCGGGCCGGAATAGCCATACACATCCTGAACGCCCACCTTTTCCATGGGCACCGGGCAGCTGCGCAGCAGAACGTCGCCCACCGCATCGCCCAAACCGCCGATGACGCTGTGTTCCTCCGCTGTAACGATGGCGCCGGTCTCCTGCGCCGCCTTGCATACCGCCTCTTCGTCAATGGGTTTGATGGTGTGCATGTTGATCACACGCACGCTCACGCCCTCGCCTTCCAGCAGCTTGGCTGCTTCCAGCGCCTCGTAGACCTCGGCCCCCATTGCAATGATGGTGGCGTCGGTGCCGCCCCGCTTTTGGATGCTCTTGCCCCAAACGAAGGCATAATCGTCATTGTGGTTGACGCTCTCCACCGGGAGGCGCCCCAATCTTAAATAGACCGGGCCTTCATAGTCCAGCATGGCCTTCACCGCCGCCATCGTCTCGTAATGATCCGACGGGCAGATCACCGTCATGCCCGGAATGCTGCGCATGGTAGCACAGTCCTCGTTGCACTGGTGGGTCGCGCCGTCCTCGCCCACGCTGATGCCTGCGTGGGTGCCAACGATCTTCACATTCAGATGGGGATACCCCACCGAGTTGCGCACCTGTTCCATCGCCCGCTCGGCGCTGAACATCGCAAAGGTGGCCGCCACGGGGATCTTTCCGCAGGCCGCCAGGCCCGCCGCAACGCCGATCATGTTGCCCTCGGCAATGCCGCAGTCCACAAAACGTTCGGGGCACTCCGCCTTAAACAGATCGGTGCGGGTGGCTTTTGCCAGGTCTGCGTCCAGCACCACCAGCTGCGGATATTCCTTTGCAGCCTGTGCCAGCGCCATGCCAAAGCTTTCCCGTGTCGCTTTTTTGATTTTTTCAGCCATCGTTCTCCACCTCCAACATTGCAGCCCGCAGTTCGGACATGGCCTGCTGATATTGCTCGTCGTTGGGTGCGGCGCCGTGCCAGCCCACCTGGTTTTCCATGTAACTGACGCCCTTGCCCTTTACGGTCTTGGCCAACAGGACCGCCGGCTGACCCTTGTGGGCCCGCGCCTCGTCAAAGGCTTTTTCCAGCTGTTCCAGATCGTTGCCGTCGGCCACCGGGATCACATGGAACCCGAAGCCCTCAAACTTTTTATCCAAAGGCTCGATCCCGCCCACGGCTTCCACCGGGCCGTCGATCTGCAGGCCGTTGCAGTCCACGATCCAGCATAGGTTATCCAGCTTTTTGTGGGCAGCAAACATGGCCGCCTCCCACACCTGGCCCTCTTCCAGCTCGCCATCGCCCAGCAGCACGTAGGTGCGGTAGTCATCGCCAAACAGTTTGGCGGAAAGCGCCATGCCGCATGCGGCGCTGACGCCCTGCCCCAGGCTGCCGGTGGTCATGTCCACACCGGGGATCTTTTTCATGTCCGGATGGCCTTGCAAGATCGAGCCAGGGGCGCGGAAGCTGCCCAGCAGCTCCGGCGAGAAGAACCCGCGGGCACTGAGCGCGGCATAATAGCCAGGGCTGCTGTGCCCCTTTGACAGCACAAACCGGTCACGGCCTGGGGCTTTCGGCTGGCTGGGATCGATCCGCAGCTCCTTTTGATACAGCCAAGTGAAGATCTCGGCGCTGGACAGCGCGCCGCCGGGATGGCCGGAACTTGCCGCGTGCACCTGGGTCACCACGTCCATCCGCAACTGACAGGCCGCCTTTTTCAGGCGTTTCAATTCCTGCTTTTCCATCTGTTACCCTCCTCACTGGATCTCGTCGATCATGTTGACGCGCGGCTCATGGATGCCGTGCTGAAACTCTGCCTGCATGTAGGCCTGTACCATGGCCCAGGCATGCTCGATGCCGACCGTGCGGCCGCCAAAGGCGATGACGTTGGCATCGTTGTGTTCTTTGGCCATGCGGGCGCTGTAACAGTCGGTGCACAGTGCGGCCCGGATGCCCCGGATCTTGTTTGCGGCAATGGAGATGCCAATACCAGTGCCGCAGCACAGCAAGCCGAAATCGTACCCTTCCGCCAGCAGCACCTTGCCCAGGTCCACCGCGATCTTGGGGTAATCCACCATCGTCTTGTCGTGGCAGCCCACGTCAAACACGGTATGGCCTTGCTCCTCCAGCCGCTTTTTCAGCTCTTCTTTCAGCTCAAAGCCGCCGTGGTCGCTTCCTACTACGATATTCATTGTGCCTTCCTTTCTGCCGTTGGCTCCGTGCTCTCCAAACGCTGGACAAAGCGCCGGGCCGAAGCCTCTATCCCATCCGGCTGGCCGAAGCAGACAAACGCGCCGCCCACCAAGATGTCCGCCCCGAGGGCGGCGCAGCGGGGGCCGTTTTCAAAGTCGATGCCGCCGTCCACCAGGATGCGGAACGAAAGCTGCCGCTGCTTGCGCAGCCGGTCCAATTCCGCCAAGCGGCGGTAGGTCTGTTCAAAAAAGCGTTGGCCGGAAAATCCCGGCTCCACACCCATCAGCAGCACATAGTCCACCTGGTCGATGACCTCGTCCAGCAGGCTCACCGGCTGAGAGGGATTCAGTACGACGCCGGCCTGAATGCCCAGTGCCTGGATCTTTTTTACCATGCGCAGAGCAAACGGGGTGGCGTCCAGATGAAAGGACGCCATCTCCGGATGCACCCGCTCCAGTTCTCCCAGCCAATCAAAGGGTCTGTCAGCCATCAGGTGGATGTCCATGGGGATGTCCGGGCGGTAACGCTTGATGGCTGCCGCCTGATCGAAGCTCAGGCACAAATTGGGCACATAGTGTCCATCCATCACATCCACGTGCAGCATCCGCGCCCCGCCGGCCACCACGTCATCGATCTCACGAGCAAGATGCAGCGGGTCTGCACAAGCAAGCGTCGGGTTCAGGATCGTCATGCCGGTCACCTCCCGCTTTCTTGATAGCGGGCCAGCACCTGCAAAAAGTATTCCACGTATTTTTCCCGGTCCACCTTCTTGAGGAACAGGACAGTCTTATCCTCGAGAGGCTTGCGCAGATTGTCTTCAAAGTCCACCAGGGTGAAGCCGGTGGTCAGTTCGCCCTTGGTCTCCACGTCCGCAAAGTAGTGCTCGCCCTCAAACAGCTCAGGATGGGTCACGTACATCACGGTGCACAGATCGTGGATGTCGACGCCCTTCTTCTGGCCGTCCACGGTATTTTCCGCCTTGGTGCTCTCCAGATAAAAACCGGTCACCTTATCCACCATATCCGCCACCGGATTGTGGAGCGCCCGGACCTTGTCCAGATCCTCATAGGTCAAAAAGCTGCCGCGGGTGCAGTCCAGGCTGCACATGACAAAGGGCACCTTTGTGGCGATCACGTACTTGGCAGCCTCAGGGTCCGCCAGCACGTTGAAGGTGGCCACCGGGGTGGGGTTCCCCGTGCGCAGCGACCCGCCCATGAAAACGATCCGCTGGATCTTTTCCCTTGCGTCCGGGTGCTGCTGCAGCAGCAGGGCAATGTTGGTCAGCGGGGCCAGCGCGATGATGGTCACCGGCTCCGGCTGCGCCTGCAGCATGTTATACAAAAACTCATGGGCAGGCTGGGGTTCGGGCTGTTTGCTGGTCTTTTCGGCAAATTCGTAGCCGCCCAGGCCGTTGCTGCCGTGGATGTAAGCGGCATCCCACAGTTCCCGTTCCAGCGGCTTGGCCGCCCCTTTTGCCAGCGGCAGCTCGTTGCGCCCCATCAGATTCAGGGCATTCAGCGTGTTATAGGTGGTGATGTCCACCGGCAGGTTTCCGCACACCGTGGTCACCCCCAGCACATCCAGCCGCTCGGTCTTTAACGCATAGGCCAGCGCCACAATGTCATCAATGCCGGTGTCACAGTCGATCAGGACCTTGATCTTTTCCATACTATCTCCTTTCCATGGCCGCTTTGGGCCAGCTTAGGTATCCGTTCGGGACCAGGCAAACGGCAGCAGCTCGTCCAGCCGATGTGCCTGGATGTCGTCCGGTGTTTTTACACAATATACCATCATATCCGGCGGGCAGAACTGGCTCAGCACCTGCCGGCAGATGCCGCAGGGCGTGCAGTGGACCTGAGGGGGCTGGTTTTCCTCCCCGCCGCAAACAGCCAGCGCCGCAAACCGATCGCAGCCTTCGCTGACCGCCTTGAACAGGGCCACCCGCTCGGCACAGATGCTGGGTGTTTGGCCGTAGCACTCAATGTTGCCCGCCAAAAACACCCGACCGTCCTGCGCCAGCAAAGCAGCGCCCACCGTGTATCCGGAAATAGGCGCCCGGGCGCGGGTCTCTCTTGCCTGCAAGGCGGCTTTGGCCAGGTCCTGGATCTGCCGGGCCGAAACATTTCGCTCCATGATACGCTCCTTTTTTCTTTGTCATACACCTGCGCCCGGACGATTCGTCCGGGCGCTGGGGATCAGTCAGTTAACGCTGCTGTACAAATTTGGTGTAGGGCTGGCCGCCGGAAGCGATGCCAACATTTTCCTTGCTGGCGCTCAGAGCCAGCACGATCACGGTGGCCACGTAGGGGATCATCTGGATGAATTCCGCAGGCACCGGATTGTTGGGGATGGTCTGCAGGTAAAGCTGCAGTGCGCTGAAGAAGCCGAAGAACATGGCGGAGCCAAACACGCCCCAGGTGTTCCAGCGGCCCATGGTAACAGCGCCCAGAGCCAGGTAGCCGCGGCCGGCGACCATGTCTTCCTGGAACATGTTCATGCCGCCGATGGACAGCATGGCGCCGCCCAGGCCGCCCATCACGCCGGAAAAGATCACGCTGAAATAGCGGATGCGGTGCACCGACAGGCCGGCGGTCTCCGCTGCTTTGGGGTTTTCGCCCACAGTCATGATGCGCAGGCCCAGGCGGGTGTGCTTGAACAGGTACCAGACCACGAACAGCATGATGAACAGAATGTACACAAAGGGAGACTGCTGCGCCAGGAACGGGCCGATCACAGGGATGTTCTCCAGCGGGGTGGTGGTAGGCAGATAGGGCACCTGGGGGCTGTTGCCCTGCTGGTTGAACAAGGCTTTCAGGCCCACGCCGGAGATACCGGTGGACAGCAGGACCAGCGCCATGGAGCTGACCGCCTGGGTGCCGCCCCAGGTGATGCACACCAGCGAGTGGATGGCGGAGATCGCAATGCCGATAATGATGGCAAAGAGGATGCCCATCCAGGCGTTCTGGAACAGATAGCTGCCCACGGCCGCACCAAAGGCGGACGCGGTCATAATGCCTTCCAGACCGATGTTGTTCACACCGCTGCGCTCACTGGTCATGCCGCCCAATGCGGTAAAGGCAATGGGAGTGCCCATGCGCAGAGTGGCCGAAAGCAGATAGCTGATGGCATTAATCATTCTTTTTCCCTCCCATACGCTTGATGTAGTAACGGATCACATGCTCCGCACACAGGAACACGATGATGAGGCCCTGGATGACATCCACCATATTCTTGGAAATGCCAGCGCTGGACTGCATCATGGCCGAACCGCTGCGCATGGCGCCGATCAGCAAAGCGGAGAAGATGATCGCAAAGGGATTGTTGTGGGCCATAAGCGCAACGGGAATGCCGTTGAAGCCGTAGTTTGCGGAGAAGTTGTTCACGATCTTATCCAGGCTGCCGGTGACCTCGATGCCGCCGGCCAAGCCCGCCAGGGCGCCGCTGATGAGCAGCGCCAGGAACATATTCTTTTTCACATTGATGCCGTTCACCCGGGAGGCATTCGGGTTGAAGCCCACGGCCCGCATCTCGTAACCCATGCTGGTGCGGTTCAGGATGATATACACCACCACCACCGCCACCAAAGCGAGCACAAAGCCCAGGTTCAGCACATAGGGTTTGGGCAGCAGATCCGGCAGCTGCGCCGTGGTGTCGATGGTGGGCGTTGCCGGGGATTCACCGGGGCCCTTAAAGGGTCCCAGGATCAGGTAAGACACCAGGTACTGCGCAATGTAGTTGAACATGATGGTGCTGATGACCACGTTCACGTTCCGTTTCATTTTCAGGGCCGCAGGCACCAGCGCCCACAGCATACCGCCCACCATGCTGGCCAGGATGGTAAGGGGCAGATGCAACGCCATGGGCAGATGCACATAAGCACCCACCAGCGCCGCGCACATGGCGCCGATCAGCAGCTGGCCTTCCGCGCCGATGTTGAACACGCTGCACCGAAACGCGATGGCCACCGCCAGACCGGTGAGCATAACGGGGACCGCTTTTCCCAGCGTAACGATAAAGGCGATGCCGGTGCCGAACGCGCCCCGCCACAGCGCACCGTAGGCCTCGATGGGGTTCGAGCCGAAGGCCCAGATCACCACAGCGCCCACCAGCAGCGCCATGACCAGCGCGATCAGGGTGATCAGCAGGCTCAATCCAGTCTCCTGCAGTTTTTTCTTATCCACAGTGAACAGGGGTTTTTTCGTTTTCGTCTCCAAAAGTCTCCCCTCCTTAACCTTGTTTTCCGGAACCAAGCATCATGCGGCCAAGTTCCTGCCGGGTAACGCTTTCAGCGTCCACCACGTCCACGATCTTTCCTTTGAAAATAACGGCGATCCGGTCGCTGACGGACAGGATCTCGTCCAGTTCCAGCGAAAACAGCAGCACGCCCTTGCCCTGGTCCCGCTGCTCCAGCAGCGTTTTCTGCACAAATTCCATGGCGCCGATGTCCAGGCCGCGGGTGGGCTGCACGGCGATGAGCACGTCCGGGTTGCGGCTGGCTTCCCGCGCGATGATGATCTTCTGCTGGTTGCCGCCGGACAGCGTGCCCGCCGGAACGTCCACACTGGCGCAGCGGATGTCAAAATCCTTCTGCAGTTCCTGGGCATTGGTGTGGATCTGTTTGAAATCCATCCAGGCGTGATGGTGCGCGAAGGGCTCCTGATAGTGCAGGCCCAGCACCAGGTTGTCGGCCACGCTGTATTCCAGGATCAGGCCATCCCGATGACGGTCTTCCGGCACCAGGCCCAAGCCGCCGTCCTTGCGGGCGCGGATGCCCTGGCGAGAGATGTCCTGGCCTTTGAAGACGATCTGGCCGGAATCCGGAACGATCTGGCCGCAGATGGCCTGCACCAGTTCCTCCTGCCCGTTGCCGTCCACGCCAGCAATGCCCAGCACCTCTCCGGCTTTCAGCTGCAGGTCGATGCCGTCCAGCTTTTTCACCGTTTTGTTCACGGTGTAGCTTACGTTTTTCAGTTCCAGCAGGCTGGGCTGGTTTTCAAAATGCTTGCGCTCCTTGCGGGACAGGTCCACGTCACGGCCCACCATCATGCGGGTCAGCTCGTCCACGTTGGTCTCGTCCTTGCGCACCGTGCCCACCACTTTGCCCCGGCGGATCACCGTGATGTGATCGCTGATCTTCATGACCTCGGCCATCTTGTGGCTGATGAACAGGATCGTTTTGCCGCTTGCTTTCAGGCCCAGCAAAATGTCGCAGAATTCGTCGATCTCCTGGGGCGTGAGCACGGCGGTGGGTTCGTCAAAAATGAGGATCTCCGCTTCACGATACAGGATCTTCAGGATCTCCACCCGCTGCTGCTCGGTAACAGACAGATCCGCCACCTTGGCGTGGGGGTCGATCTTCAGGCCGTAGGTTTCGCTTAATTGCCGGATGCGCTCTTCCGCGCCTTTGCGGTCCACTTTCAAAGGGCTGCCAGGTTCCTGGCCAACCACGATGTTTTCGGCTACGGTCAGTTTGGGGATCAGCATAAAATGCTGGTGCACCATGCCGATTTTGTGCGCGATGGAATCCTTCGAGCTGGAAAACCGCACCGGCTTTTCGTTGACCAGGATCTCGCCTTCATCCGGTTGATACAAACCGTAGATGATGTTCATCAGGGTGGACTTGCCCGCGCCGTTCTCACCGGCCAGGGTGTGGATCTCGCCCTGCTCCACATCAATGGTAATGTGATCGTTGGCAACAATGCCAGGGAAGCGTTTGGTGATATTCTTCAGCTGAATGCTGTATTTCACGCTCACACCGCTCACCATCCTTTCTGTCAAAATAGCAAAAGGGCCGCAGAGACAGGCCGTCCCGCCCATTTCTGCGGCCCTGCATATCCTTGGGGTCGATTTGGGATCCGTTCAATGCAGATCAGGCCAGAGATGCCACATAAGCGTCGTACTCTTCCTGGGTGCCGGGCACCTGGATCTCGCCGTTGATGATCTTGTTTTTCAGATCTTCGACTGTGGTCTTTGCTTCTTCCGGAATGGAGTTCAGCAGCTCATCGTTCATGGTGGTGTAGCGCAGCTCCACGCCGCCTTCCTTCAGGCCCAGCACGGTGCAGGCCCCGCCGTTGAAGGTGCCGTTTTCCACGTAATCCTTGATCATGTCATACAAAGCCGTGTCGATGCTCTTTACCACAGAGGCCACGATCTTGTCCGGCATTTTGTCAAACTGGCCGGTAGCGGCGCCCAGGCAGTACTTGCCTTCGCCGGCCTCTTTGGCCGCGTTGAACACACCCAGGTTGCAGGCGCCGGCAAAGCAGCTCACGTAGTCAGCGCCCTGGTCGTACAGGGCTTTGGCGGACTCTTGGCCCAGGTTGGTGTCGGTGTAGCTGTTGGTGAACATCACGCTCACATCACAGTTCGGGTCCACGGTCTTGGCGCCTGCGGTATAGCCAAACTGGTAGCGCAGCTGCAGGGGCTCCTGCACGGCCAGCACGGCGCCGATCTTGCCGCTCTCGCTCAGGGAAGCCGCCAAAGCGCCGCCCAGGAACGCAGCCTCGTGCTCTTTGTACTCCACGCTCATCACGTTCTCCGCACCGGTCTCCTCGCCTGCCAGGTACATGAACTTGCAGTCAGGATATTCGGCCGCCACTTCCATCATGGCGTCGTGGTATTCCGAGGAAGGCACCACCAGCAGTGTGTCGCCCTGGGCGATCAGGGTCCGCAGGCTGTTGGCAGCATCGGAGACCTCGCTCACTTCGATGTACTCGGCGGTCACCGGCAGATCCTGCTGGACCTTTTCCAGGCCGGCCCAAACGTCGTCGTTGAAGCTTTGGGTGCCCATGCTGGAAGCGATCAGGCCCACCCGCAGCTGGGCATCGCCGGTATCGCCGGCATCACCGCCGCCCTCGGCACCAGATCCGCCGCAGGCTACCAGTGACAACGCCATTGCGCCAGCCATGATCAGAGCCAATAATTTTTTCATTGTTCTGTCCTCCTTAATGTTCCGATCTTCGTTCCGTATGTTTTATTGCAACAGGCTCGTGCCGCCTGTTCCAGACACAGTAAACTCAGTTGCCCTCCGGCGGCAGCAGCCGCTGCAGCGGCACCGGGTCGCAGGCTTCTTTCTGCTTTTTCGCCAGCAGCTGCCGCATCTTCGCTTTCAGCTCATCGTATTCCGGCAGGCAGGCCAGGTTCTTCATCTCGTAGGGGTCTGCGTTCAGGTCGTACAATTCATCCTGCTGGCCTTCAAAGCAGACATATTTGATGTTGTTCTCATCCACCACCATGCGCCCCAAAAGCGTGAGGCCATAACCGTGGCCGTAGGTCTCGCACATCAGGCTGTCACGCCACGTGCTCTCCTGCGGGCGGTGGCATGCCAGGTCCAGCAGGCTGCGGCCGTCCACCCGTTCCGGGAAAGCGAGCCCGGCGGCATTCAGCATGGTCACCGGCAGATCACAGGTGAAAACAAAGTGATCGTCCTTTTGGCCGGGCTGGATCTGCCCGGGCCAGCGCACTGCCAGCGGGACCCGTTCCACTTCCTGCGCCATGTGCGAATCCTTGTCGAAGTGGCCTCCCTGGCAGGCGATGGCATCGCCATGGTCAGTGGTCCAGATGACGATGCTGTTCTGATCCAGCCCCAATTCCCGAAGCTTGTCCACCACCAGGCCGCCGGCAGCGTCCACCATGGTGATGTGGGCATAGCAGCGGGCCAGCATCTTCTGCCACTCGCTCCAGGGCAGCGGGTTGGGCCGCAGGATATGTTTGCCGTCTCCCAACGGCCGGCTGACCTCCCAGGTCAGGTTTTCCGGCTTATCATGCAAATCGTTTTCAAAGCTGGGATACATGGGGATGTCCGCCGGGTCGTACAGGTCCGCAAATTCCTTTGTGGGGAAGAAGGGCTGGTGCGGACCCCAAAAGTCCACCCGCAGGCTCCAGGGCTGGTCAGGATCCTGCTTTGCAAGTTCTTCCAGCTTGTCGCAGGCCAGATTGGCCAGGAAAAACGCCTCGTGGCTTTCTTTGGGGGTAACGGTCAGGCCGATGGCGTGCTCGCCGCACCAGTAATCCTCGCATTGATACAGCTCCCCTTCTTTCAGCTTTTGGAAAAAGTGGCTGTCTTCGTAGGAATCCGGCCGCAGGACCCGTTCCACCATGTGCTGCGCCCGGGGAATGCCTCGTTTTTTGCAGTACTCGGCATATTCCGGGGTGTTGTAAGGGTTGCCGTATCCGCTTTGGGAAAGCCCGGTGCAGTGATGGTCGTACGCACAGCCCGGGCCGGCATGCCATTTTCCGTAATAGTAGTTGGTGTAGCCGTTTTGCGCCAGAATGTCCAGGTAGACATCATGCCGGTACGGCGGGTCGTTTTCATTGTGTACCTGCCCATGGGTGTGGGGATACAATCCGGTGAGCATGGTGCGGCGGGCCGGGCCGCACATAGGGGTAACACAATAAGCGTTGGTAAACTCCATGCCTTCGGCGGCGAATTTTTCAAAATTCGGCCGCATAGGACGGGGGCCGCCCTGCGCCATACCGTGACCATAATAGGCCTGGTGGTCGTTCAGAATGTACACAATGTTCGGTTGCCGTGGCATAACGATCTTGCTTCCTTTCCTTTTGATTTTTTCAACATCATCCATCACAGGTCCAGTTCCCGGATCTTTGTTAGTTGCTCGGGCGTGCAATGGATATTTCCGTTGCTTGTGGTGGTGATCAGTCCTTCCTTTTTCAGCTCGTTCAGTGCCCTGCACACGGTGCGCACCGTGACACCCAGTTCGCTGGCGATGACCGCTCGCTTTTCCGAAATGCACAGCGGCTGGTCCTCGTTTTCGCCCGCTTCCGTCCATTTGCGGTGCAGGTAATACAGCATGTTTTCTCTCGCGGTGAAGAAGTTCAGCCGTTCGATGTGGGAATAGTTGCGGGTCATCGCCCGGGACATGCTCTCCACGCAGGCATAAGACACCACCGAATACCGGCGCATGGCCTGCAAAAAGAATTCACAATCGATCTTTACCGCCAAACAGTTGCTGCTGGCCACGATATTGGAATAAAAGACCTTATCGTCCGATACCAGCTGCATGATGCCCAAAAACTCCGGCCCCCATACCCGGGCGATCATGCCGCTGCCGCCCTTGGCCGAACTGCGCATCAGGCAAAACTCCCCTTCCACCACCAGGATCATCTTGGTGAGCACCTGGTTGCAGACCACGATGGGCTTTTCTTTGGGATAGCGGGCCAGGGTCATATATTTGTTTAAGTAGGGCTGAAGATCCGCCGAGGTAAATTTTTTTCCAATGACCGGCTTGTCCAACATCTGCAGCAACTGGATCAGCTGGTCAAATTCCTTCTCCACACGTTCACTCCCTTGCATCGGCCACCATTCCGCCATACCCGTTCGGGAGCGCTGGTCTGTCATCTGGGAGCCGTTTTTGTTTGTTTTGTTACCCATAGCATAACGAAAACCCGGACAGCGAAACATGTCAAATGTCATGTTTCGTGTCGTTTCTCTTTTTTCGACAACTCCTTCTCTTCATATCTGTTAGATATTCACAATAATTTATTACAATTTAGATAATATATAGAAAAAACGAACACAAATAGTAAAAAAATATGCTTGAACGTTTTGCCTCGGCGCACAAAACATTCAAGCTTTTTTCTTTTTGTCTCTGTTCTTTGGGCCGGATGAGCGTTGTCCATCCGGCCCCAGCGCTGCTTTTGTGCAGCAGCTTTTCAACCTTTAATATATTATCACGCATTCTAATTATAGAACACTTCCTTCTCTTTTGGCAACCCCTTTCGTCCTCTCGGCCTTTTGTTTTGTGCGCTCTGCCCGCCGTTTGGCCAGCTGATAGAGCAGCACCACCGCCGCCAGCGCCCAAAAGGCGTGGGAATACCGGTCCAGCCATTCCAACACTGTGCCCCAGGAATCCCCCGCCAGCCGGCCCAGGTTCAGCAGCACCAGGTTCCAAACGGTGCTGCCCGCCGCCGTGTAGCACAAAAACCGGGCCAGCGGCATGCGCTCCATGCCCGCCGGGATGGAGATCAGGCTGCGCACCACCGGCACGAACCGGCACAAAAACACCGCCCGCCGGTCGTACCGGCGAAACCAGGCCAGCGCCCGCTCCAAATCGCCCTTTTTAAAGCCCAGCCGCCCCAGCAAGCTATCCAGCTTTTGCACCGGTAGTTCGGCGCCGATCTCGTACAAGGCCACCGCCCCGGCCAGCGAGCCCGCCGTGGCTGCCAGCAGCATGCCGCCCAGGGTCAGATCCATCTGAGCCGTCAGCACCCCGCCAAACAGCAGGATCACCTCGGAGGGAATGGGCGGCAGCAGATTTTCCAGTGTGATCAGTAAAAACATGGCCAGATACCCAAATTGTTCCATCATCGCCAGCAAATTTTCCTGCACAGAACGCTCCTTTCCGCGGGCCGCAGCGCCGCTTTGGGCTAGATTTGTCGTTACTGTTATATATGTGCCAGGGTCCGTTTTCTTGCCTTGGCGCAAGCAAAAAGCAGGGCCATCCTCCCTTTTAAAAAGAGACAGCCCTGCGTTTATTATTAAAAGCGTTCCGGCATCTGGAACAGCTGGAACTTATTTTTATTGAATTTCAGCACACCTTCCCGCTGCAGCTTGCCCAGCTCGGTGGACATGGCGCTCCGGTCCACCGAAAGGTAATCCGCCAGCTCCTGCCGGTTGTAGGGGATGAAAAAGGCATCGCTGCCCGCCCGCTGGGCCTCTCCGGAAAGATAAGAGAGCAGCTTTTCCCGGGTGGTCTTTTGGGCCATGTGCTCCACCTTTTGGGTGAGCATCACGTTGCGCCGGGCCAGCACCATCATCAGGTTCTGGATGACCTTTGTGTGGAACGAGCAGGCCGTGGCGCACACCAGCAGCAGCCGGCCCACGTCCAAAAACATCACCTTGGCCGGGGTCGCCGCCAGCACGCTTACCGTCAGCGGCTCGCTGCCAAGGCAGGCGTAAGACTCCGCAAACAGCTGACCGGGGGCGGACTGGCCAATGATGACCCGGTTGCCCCAAAAATCCTCCTTTATAATATGTGCCGTGCCCTCCAGCACCAGGCCCATGCGCCGTACCGGGCTGCCCCGGTGCAGGATGAACTCCCCTTTTTGGTAGTCCACCGTTTCCGCCTGCAAGCAATCCAGCAGATGATCCAGATCCTCTTCGTTGACGCCCTGAAACAGCAGCGCTCTTTTCAGCACCTCGATTTTTTCCATACCTTCTCCCCTTTCGTTGGAATTCCAACCGAACATCCTCCTCCATTTTAGTATACTTAGACCACAAAGTCAAATCCAGACTTGATGTTTGAAGAAATAAAAGGAGAATCACTATGGAAAACAAGATGTTCTGTTATCAGTGCCAGGAGACCGCCGGATGCGCCGGCTGCACCCAGGCTGGTGTTTGCGGCAAGACCGCCCGCACCGCCCGCCTGCAGGATCTTTTGGTGTATGTGACCAAGGGCCTGGCCGCCGTGACCACCCGTCTGCGGGCCGAGGGCAAGCCGGTGGAGGCGGCCGTGAACCACTGGATCACCGAAAACCTATTCACCACCATCACCAACGCAAACTTTGACGACGAGGCCATCCTGGCCCGTGTCCGGGGCACCATCGACCTTTGCGCCCGGCTGCGCAGCCAGCTGGCGGACAGTGCAAACCTGCCCGCCGCCAGCCTGTACCAGGGCGGCAGCGACGCCGAGCTGGAAGCCAAGGCCGCCGGGGTGGGCGTGCTGGCCACCGAAAACGAGGATATCCGCAGCCTGCGGGAGCTGATCCTCTACGGCCTGAAGGGCATGGCCGCCTACACCAAGCACACCAACGCCCTGCATCAGGAGACCGAGGAAGTGGACGCCTTTTTGCAGTCCGCCCTGGCAAAGCTGCTGGACAACAGCCTCACCGCCGACGATCTGGTAGCCCTGACCCTGGAAAGCGGCAAGTTTGGCGTGGATGCCATGGCCGCCCTGGACGCTGCCAACACCGGCGCATACGGCCACCCCGAGATGACCACCGTAAACATTGGAGTGCGCTCCAACCCTGGCATCCTGATCTCCGGCCACGACCTGCACGATCTGGAGATGCTGCTCCAGCAGACCGAGGGCACCGGCGTGGACGTTTACACCCATTCCGAGATGCTGCCCGCCCACTACTACCCCGCTTTTAAAAAGTATGCCCATTTTGCGGGCAACTACGGCAACGCCTGGTGGAAGCAGAAGGAGGAGTTTGAATCCTTCAACGGCCCCATCCTGCTGACCACCAACTGCCTGGTGCCCCCCAAGGCCAGCTACAAGGACCGGGTGTACACCACCGGGGCCGTGGGCTTTGCGGGCTGCCCCCACATTGAGGCGGACGCCGAGGGCCGCAAGGACTTCTCCGCTATCATCGAGCATGCCAAGCGCTGCGCCGCCCCCACCGAAATTGAGACCGGCACCATCCTGGGCGGTTTTGCCCACAATCAGGTACTGGCGCTGGCAGACAAGATCGTAGACGCTGTGAAAAGCGGTGCCATCAAAAAGTTCGTGGTCATGGCGGGCTGCGACGGCCGCGCCAAGAGCCGGGACTACTACACGGAGTTTGCCAAGGCCCTGCCCAAGGACACCGTGATCCTCACCGCCGGCTGCGCCAAGTACAAGTACAACAAGCTGGAACTGGGCGACATTGGGGGCATCCCCCGTGTGCTGGACGCCGGCCAGTGCAACGACTCCTATTCCCTGGCAGTGATCGCCCTCAAGCTGAAGGAGGTCTTTGGCCTGGAGGACATCAACGACCTGCCCATCGTGTACAACATCGCCTGGTACGAGCAGAAAGCGGTGATCGTGCTGCTGGCCCTGCTGCATCTGGGCGTGAAGAACATCCACCTGGGCCCCACCCTGCCCGCCTTCCTCTCCCCCAACGTGGCCAAGGTACTGGTGGAGACCTTCGGCATCGCCGGCATCACCACTGTGGAAGAGGACATGAAGTTGTTTTTCGGCGAATAAACCTGTAATACTGATACAAAAGGAGAACGGACCCCATGAGCGCGTTTTTAGGCCCCATCCACCATAAAATGTACGGCAAGATGCTGGCACAAAGTCAGTTTGCCCACGCCCTGGCCGCCTACGCAGACCAGCAAGGCTGGACCAGCGGGCTGGAAGAGCGCCTTGCCCGGGAATTTCCCCTGCCCCAGGGCCAGCTGGAAGCCATCATCGACCTGTCCAACATCCACGGCTGGCTGAACGGCAACGTGGCCGCTGCCGAGGGGCAGCTGGCCCTGGCCGTGGGCGGCGCCCTGGCAGGCCATCCGGACCGACGGGACGCCCTGCTGGACGCTGCCGCAGCCTATGGACAGGAACGGGCCGGGCAGGATGCCGCCCCCGCGCGGGACTGCGTGGACCTGTGGCAGAAGATGGACGCTTACTGGCTGGACGGCATGCCCTGTGACCGCAGCCTGTCCTTTACCGCCAGCGACCCCGGCCAGGTGACCTTTTCCATCCGCCCGGACTGCCACGCCGAGGGCTGGCAGGACATTGCCGCCCTTTCCTACGGCGACCTGCGCTGGGCCTGGCTGGAAGCCTTCGCCCGCCGCCAGGGCTTTGCCCCCGCCCGCCCCGGCGAACTGACCTTTACGTTACAGCAAAGGGAGGAATGACTATGAGCGAACTGATCCAAGCCCTGTATGAGGAGCACGAGAACATCAGCCGTTTTCTGGACAAGGTCCAGCAGCTCTGCCTGGATCTGATGGAGCGGGATGTGTTTGACCCGGCAGCCTTCCGGGAAGCCATCCGGTTCATCCGGGAGTACGCCGATAAGGAGCACCACCAAAAGGAAGAGCGGCTTTTGTTCCAGGCCATGACCGACGAGCTGGGCGGCGTGGCTGTGAATCTGATCCAGCACGGTATGCTGGTGGAGCACGACCAGGCCCGGCTGTTCGTGGCCGATCTGGAGCAGGCGGTGAACGGCTACGAAGCTGACCGCAGCCCGGCCCACAAGCTGGCGATCCTAGCCAATGCGGCCAGCTACCGCGCCCTGCTGCGCCGCCACATCGAAAAGGAAAACAATGCCATCTATCCCTTTGCCCAGCGCTCCCTCAAGCCGGAAACGCTGGCCGCCCTGGACCAGTCATTCCGCAAAGAGCAGCTTGCCAAACAAGGCTAAGCCCAATTTTGCAAAGCAGCAGGCCGAGCATACGCCCGGCCTGCTGCTTTTTCTTTATTCGGTATGTTTCGGCCCGTTCGGCTGCGCCTGCCGGGGGTATTCCCTGGCTTTTTGGCAGCATTGCCGGTAGTATTCCGCCGGGCTGACGCCAAACTCCTGCTTGAAGCTGCGCAGCATCGCCCCATAGCTGGAAAAGCCGCACCGGCTCCAAATAGCGGCAAGGGGCAGGCCGTCGCACACGAGCGCCCGGCAGCGGCTCAGCCGGGCCTTGGTGATGTACTGGTGCAGCGTCTGGCCGGTGCGGGCCTTGAACTGGCGGGCCAGATGCTCCGGGCTCACGTAAAACCGGGCCGCCAGGTCTTTCAGGCGCAGCGGGCTTTCCAGATGGGCGTTCACGTAGGCGAACACCTCATCCACCACCAGCCGCCTGCGGCCCACCAGGGCGGTCTTGCGCTCTTCCGCAATGCAGGCCCGCAGCACCCACACCACCAGCAGCTCCAAAAGGCCCCGCTGGCAGACGGTGTTTGCAAAGGCATCCGGGTCTTTCTGTTCCCGTTCCAGCAGGGTGAACATCCGCTTGATCAGGGTGGCGTCCTGGGCGCCCAGCCGCACCGCCGCGCAGCGAAAGGGCACCACCGAAAAGCTGGCGGCCAGGTCGCAGCTTTCATCGGACAAGCGGGCCAGCTGCTGGGGCAGCAGCCTGCATTCCTTCAATTCCATCCCCGCGCCCGCCGGAGCGGTCAGCTCCGCTTTGCTGCCGGGGCGCAAAAGCAGCACCGTTTCGGTGTGCAATGCCGCCCGGCCCTGCTGCCATGCGGCCTGGCCCCGGCCGCTTTGCACCAGAAGGATGGTCTCGTATTCCCCCGCCTGCACCGAACGCTGTTCCCCAGCGCTCAAAACCAGAGTGTGCAGCTCACAGCCCGCCTTCATGTTCGCTTTCCCTCCAATACTTTTTCAATTTCTTTTTTATATTTTATCAAAAAAGTGCCCTCATATCAATTTTTGCGCAAACCACATCAACAAATAAGATATATTTTTAACAACTCAAGCTTTATAATGGAGACAGAGAGAGGCGGGCGGCGCCCTGCCGCCTGTTGTTTGTTTGGAGCTGAAAGGAGAGTTTTCCCATGGAACTGCTTACCCCTATTCAAGTTGGCGGCATCACCCTGAAAAACCGCATCATGTTTCCCCCGCTGACCACCGGCTACGAAGGCCGCGACGGCAGCATCACCGAGCAGAGCAAGGGCTTTTACACCCGCCTGGCCAAGGGCGGCGTTTCCTACATCGTGCTGGGCGACGTGAGCCCCGTACCCTCCTTCTCCCCCACTCCCCGCCTGTACCACGACGGTCAGATCGAGAGCTTCAAGGCCCTGGCGGACAGTGTGCATGCCTACGGCGCAAAGATCGGCGTGCAGATCTTCCACCCGGAATACGACGTGAACGCCCTGCTGGAACTGTTCCAGAAAAAGGACATGATGGGCGTGCGCCAGAAGATGCATCACGACATGCAGCACTATGTGACCGACGTGACCGAAGCGCAGCTGATGGACATCATCGACAAGATGTGCGCCTGTGCGGTGCGGGCCGAAAAGGCAGGCATCGACTTTGTGCAGGTGCACGGCGACCGGCTGGTGGGTTGCCTGTGCAGCCCCCTCATGAACCACCGCACCGACAAATTCGGCGGCAGCTTTGAAAACCGCACCCGCTTTGCCGTGATGCTGGTGGAGGCCCTGCGCAAGGCCGTGCCCAACATGGGCATCGACTACAAGTTCTCGGTGGTCACGCCCCAGCGGGGCAAGGGCGGCATCCCCCTGGACGAGGCCGTCGCCTTCGCCAAGCTGCTGGAAGAGGCGGGCGTGGATATGCTCCACGTGGCCCAGGCCAACCACACCGGCAACATGGCGGACACCATCCCGCCCATGGGCGTGCAGCCCTACGGCTTCTTTGTGGACATCGCCGGCCAGATCAAAGCCCAGGTGAAGATCCCGGTGAGCTGCGTGGGCCGCATCATCGACCCGGAAATGGCCGAGCGGGCCCTGGTCAGCGGCAAGGCCGACATCGTGGCCCTGGGCCGTCCGCTGCTGTGCGACCCGGACTGGGCGGCCAAGCTGGAAGCCGGAAAGCCGGAGGACATCCGCCGCTGCATCTCCTGCAACAAGGGCTGCACCGACAACATCCAGAATCGCAGCTTCTTGTCCTGCGTGCTGAACGCCGAGAACGGCTACGAACTGACCCGCTCCATCACCCCCGCCGAGACCAAGAAGAAAGTGGCCGTGGTGGGCGGCGGCGTGGCCGGCATGGAGGCCGCCCATGTGGCCGCCGCCAAGGGCCATGAGGTGGTGCTGTTTGAAAAGGCTGCCCAGCTGGGCGGCCAGCTGAACATCGCCTGCGTGCCTCCCCGCAAGGAGGAGATGCGCCGCGCCACCGAGAATCTGGTGCACCAGGTGACCAGCGCCGGGGTGCAGCTGCGCATGGGCAAGGCGGTCACCGCCGACGATGTGCTGGCCGAAAAGCCCGACGCAGTGATCGTGGCTGTGGGCGCGAACAGCTTCGCCCCCGCCATCCCCGGCAAGGACGGCCCCAACGTCTGCGATGCCTGGCAGGTGCTGGCCGGCCGCCAGCAGGTATACGGCCAGGTGGCCGTGATCGGCGGCGGCATGGTGGGCTGCGAGACCGCCGAGTATCTGGCCGAGCGGGGCTGCCAGGTGAGCGTGGTGGAGATGATGGACAAGATCGCCAACGGCGAGAGCAACACCATCCTGCCCACCCTGATGGAAAACTACGCCCGTTACAACGTACAGCAGTATGTGAACCACAAGGTCTGCCAGATCGGCACCGACCACATCCTCTGCGAGGACAAGGACGGCAATTCCGTCACCATCCCCTGCGACTATGTGGTGATGGCCCTGGGTGCCCGGCCCAACGCCTTTGACACCCAGGCCCTCCAGGCCGCCGGCATCCCCGTGCACTTTGTGGGCGACTGCGGCGAGCAGGCGGCGGATATCTCCAACGCGATCCGCACCGCCTACGACGCTGCCAACAGCCTGTGACCCGGTTTCCCCTTCCCCAAAAACAGGTTTCCTTTTCGCTGCCCCAAGAGCAAACTGCTTTTGGGGCAGTTCTTTTTTTGCGGTTTTTGTTTTTTCCGTTTCTTACATGGACTTTTGTTGAATCTTCTGGTATACTGGTTAATGCTGCGGCAGGCCGCTTCGTTTCGTTGTTGCAAAAACCGCCGCGCGCCGCTTTTGCGGCTTTGATCCCCTTTGATCTCGGAGGTGCCAACAACCATGGCCGAAACGTATAAGCAGTCTTTTAAGCAGGACTATACCGACAATGTGGAGCTTTCCATCTTCAACTGCGGCTTGCAGTCCTGCGCCCCTTCCCACAGCTGGGGCCCCGGCGTGCGGGACCATTATCTGGTCCACCTGGTGGTCAGCGGCCACGGCCAGTATACCCTGAACGGCCGCAGCTTTTCCCTGGGGCCGGGAGACCTGTTTCTGGTCAAGCCCAACCAGCTGGTGGCCTACAGCGCCGACGCCTCCGACCCCTGGGAATATTACTGGGTGGGCTTCAACGGGGCCTTTGCCAACAAGCTCATCCAGCAGACCCCTTTTACTGACCAGTCGCCGGTGTACCACTGCTGCGAGCCGGAAGCCTTAAAGCAGGCCCTGCTGGCCATCTACCAGGCCCGCGGCCCGGAACCGCACCAGGAAGCCGCCATGGTGGGCAATCTGTATCTGTTTTTGTCCTGCCTGATGAAGCAGGCCCAGGAATGCGACCCCCGCATCAGCAACACCAGCTCCCAGTACGTGCATGGGGCCATCAAATACATCCAGTTCAACTATTCCCACGACATCAGCATCGACGACATCGCCAAAGCCGTGGGGGTGAGCCGCAGCCATCTGTACCGGGTATTCATGAGCAACGTGGGCCAAAGCCCCATCGACTATCTGACCAACTACCGCATCGGCGAGGCCTGCAACCTTTTGCGGGATTCCCGTCTTTCCATCGCCGAGATCGCGGTATCGGTGGGCTTTTTTGATCAGTTCTATTTTTCCCGTGTCTTTAAAAAGACCAAAGGCGTGCCCCCCAGCCGCTATCTGAGCAGCATGGAAAAAAATTGAGTTGCGCCGCCCCGGTTCCGGCGGCAGGAGGACCTGCATGAAGCGTGTTTTGATCGTCATCGCCAAATTGCTCACCGTTTTGGGCGGGTTGGCGGTTTGTGTTCTGCTGTACCTGTACAGCATCGGCTATTTTTCCGCCCAGCCGGCCATCGGCTACATCCACTCCCCCAACGAGCTGCCTTACATCGACCTGGCGGTGCTGAAGGAGCACTTTGCCGCCCAGGAGATCCCCTTTTACCAAAGCGACCCGGACGCGTCCTATCCAGACGCCGCCCGCAGCTTGATCGAACAGGGGGCGGAGGTGCTGGTGGTCAGCCAGGATACCCCGGAGATCGACCCGGAGATGCTGCAGCTTGCCCAAAGCAATGGCGTGACCCTGCTTTTGGTGGGCCGCAGCCCGGAGACCGCGGCCCTGAACAGCTATGACAAGGCCTGGTATGTGGGCAGCAACGCCGCTTTGGGCGGCGAGCTGCTGGGCCGCCAGCTGGCCCTGGGCTTCCGGAACGGCACCATCCCGGACCTGAACGGCGACCTTCTGCTGCAATATGTTTCCTATTTGAGCAACGACGGCCCCTATTACCAGGAGCTGGCCCAATATGCCATGATCGAGTGCGAGCATTACGGCGTGTACTCCAACCTGCTGGAATATGCCGGCGAGGACGGAACCCCGCTGGAATTCACCGCCGAACAGCTGGCGGGCCAGCAAAAGCCGGAGCTGTTTGTCTGCACCACCGAGGAAGACGCCCGCATGCTGCATGACCTGGCAGCCCAGCTGGGCTGGCTGGAGGGCGACGCCCCCGCCCGCATCGGTGCTATCGCCCAGGACAAGGACCGCGCCCAGGCCCTGATGGACGAGGGCATCGTGATGGCCGTCTCCTACTACGATCTGGAGACGGTGTCCCAGCTGACCGCCCAGTTTGCCGTGAACGCCCTGGAACATCAGTTCATCGGGCAGGATTCCGAGCTTCAGCCCGATGCGGCCGGCCGGTTCCTGGTGCCCTACGGCCTGATGACCACCCTGGAAGATGAACCCCAATGACCATAGAAAAAGGAGAAACTTCGTGCCCATCCAGAAAAATTCCATCCTTCCCCTTACCATCGAAAGCCTTTCCAGCGATGGCAGCGGCGTGGCCCATTACGAGGGCAAAGCCGTCTTTGTGCCCGCCACCGCCCCTGGCGACCAGATCCAGGCCCGCATCGTAAAGGACATGGGCCGCTATTCCTTTGGCATCGTGGAGGAGATGCTGGTGCCCTCTCCCGCTCACATCCAGCCGGACTGCCCGGTGTGCAAGCCCTGCGGGGGCTGTTGCTTCCGCCATCTGGATTATGCTGAGGAGGCGAAGGCGAAGCAGGGCTTTGTGGCAGATGCCTTTGTCCGCATCGGCGGTCTGGACACGCCGGTGCTGCCCATCCTACCCTCTCCCCTGCCGGACCGCTACCGCAACAAGGTGCAGTTCCCGGTGGGGCTGGACGCCCAGGGCCATGTGGTGGCCGGCTTTTACGCAGGCCGTACCCACCGCATCGTGCCCTGTGCCGACTGCAAATTGCAGCCGGAGGAACTGAACCAGATCGCCGGGGCTGTCTGCCGTTTTTTGGATGAGCACCGCATCCCGCCCTATCAGGAGGAGACCCACACCGGCCTTGTGCGCCACATCTTTCTGCGCAAGGGCTGGCACAGCGGCCAGATCCTGGTCTGTCTGGTGATCAACGGCAAAACGCTGCCCCATGCCGAGGAGTTCTGCGCCGCGCTGCGGGCAGAGTTCCCCAACGTGCGCAGCATCGTGCTGAACGTGAACCAGCAAAAGACCAACGTGATCACCGGCAAGCAGAACATTGCTCTGTACGGGCCGGGATACATCGAGGATACCATGTGCGGCGTTCCGGTGCGGCTGGGGCCCCTCTCCTTCTATCAGGTGAACACTCCCGGCGCAGAGCAGCTGTACGGGGTGGCCCGGCAGTTTGCCCAGCTGCAGCCCGGCGACACCCTGCTGGACCTCTATTGCGGCATGGGCACCATCGGCCTTTCCATGGCGGCGGACTGCGAAAAGCTGATCGGCGTGGAGATCATCCCCGAAGCGGTGGACAGCGCCAAGGCCAACGCAAAAGCCATGGGCGTGACCAATGCCCGATTCTTCTGCGCCGACGCAGGCAAGGCCGCCACCAAGCTGGCGGCGGAAGGGCTGCGGCCGGACGTGATCTGCCTGGACCCGCCTCGCAAGGGCTGCGACCAGCCCACCCTGGATGCAGTGCTCACCATGGCCCCCCGCCGCATCGTGATGGTCAGCTGCAATCCGGCCACCGCCGCCCGTGACTGCCGCTATCTGGCCGACCGGGGCTACATCCCGCAGAAAGTCCAGCCGGTGGACCTGTTCGCCCGCACAAAACATTGCGAAGCGGTCATTCTGCTTTGCAAAGAGCAATAAGCCATAACGAAAAGAAGCCAGCCGGCCTTCCTGAAATTACAGGAAGAACCGGCTGGCTTTTCTCGTTTTCGGTTATTTTGCAGTTATTCCGCCACCACGCTGATGCGCTGCTGCACATGATCGCCCTTTACCGCCTCGTCCACCATGGCGATGGCGTAGTCGGCATAGCTGATGGCGCTCTCTCCCTTGGAGTTGAGGGTCAGCTCTTCCCCGCTCAGGATGTAACGGCCGGTGCGTGCGCCCTCGGCCTGGAAATCCCCCGCCGGGCTCAGGTAGGTCCACTTCACATCCTTGCGCTGGCGAAGCTCGCCCAGGGCCTTGGCCATGGCCGCCGCCAAAGGCTTGAAAGCATCCGGGAAATCAGGGCCGTCCGCCACGCAGGCGGTGTGCTCGGCATTCACATACAAGCTGCCCGCACCGCCGACCACCAGCAGCCGGGTCTCTTTGCCGGAAAGGATGCTGCACAGGTGTGCCAGCGAGGTGCCGTGCTGGGGCAGGGTGTCCGGGGTCCAGGCGCCGAAGGCGTCGATCACCACGTCAAAGCCCTCCAGGTCGGCGCTGGTCAGATCAAACAGATCCTTTTGCAGCACCGTTTGGGCCGCCGTCTGGTTTTCGCCCCGTACCACTGCCGTCACGTCAAGGCCCCGGTCCACCGCTTCTTTCACGATCAGCTTCCCGGCTTTTCCGTTTGCACAAACAACTGCGATCTTCATAATGGTCTCCTCCTGGATCAATTTCAGATGATTTTGGGTACCGAGCCTTGAAGCGGCCGTCTCCTTAGCTCTTGCCTATAGTATAATCCGCAAAGTTTCCATCGTAAAGTAAGCACTTTATTGTGCTGTAGTTACCAAATAGAAACTATTGGATGCCAGGCCGTTTTTGAGGCATGAAGAAGAGCAGGCGGACCATTTTTTGCCCGCCGTTTTTTCCCGCAGCATTGATTCCGGGCAGGCAGTATAGTAAAATAATGAGTAAAGTTTCCAATGGATACAAACAGTCGGAGGCAAACGCTATGAACGGACCCAAACCAGAAAAAGAACTGCCCGGTGGAGACTACCCTGTCGCTGATCGGCGACAAATGGAAGGTATTGATCCTGCGGGATCTGCTGCCCGGCACAAAGCGCTTTGGTGAGCTGAAAAAGTCCATCGGCAGTGTGTCGCAAAAGGTATTGACCGCCCAGCTGCGGGATATGGAGGCCAGCGGCCTGGTGGATCGCAAGGTCTATGCGGAGGTGCCGCCCCGGGTGGAATATTCCCTCACCCCGCTTGGCCGCAGCCTGAAGCCCATCCTGGACGCCATGTGGGACTGGGGCGAGGGATACAAAGAATCACTGAACCGCTGAATCACACAAAACCACCGGCACCGGGCCAGAAAGGAAGGCGTTTCATGGACACCCGGCAAAAACGAAAAGGCATTTTTTTCACCGTGGCAGGGGCCATGGGCTGGGGGATCTCCGGCGTGTGCAGCCAGTATTTATTTTCAAATTACGGACTGGACGCCGGGTGGCTCACCGCCGTGCGGATGCTGCTTTCCGGGCTAGTTTTGCTGCTGGTGGCGGCCTGCAGCGGCGGCAAATCAGTCTTTGGCATTTTCCGCAAAGGCCGTGACTGCCTATGGCTCGTCGCCTTTGCGCTGCTGGGGCTTTTGCTCTGTCAATACACTTATCTGGCGGCCATTCAGCACTCCAATTCCGCCACGGCCACCGTGCTGCAAAGCCTGAACGTGGTGATGATGGCCCTGGTGATGGCGGTCTGGCACCGCACCCCGCTGGCCCCAAAGCAGGGGGTGGCGCTAGGGCTTGCGGTGGCCGGCACCTTTTTGATCGCCACCCGGGGCGATTTTGGCCGGATCGCTCTTTCCGGCACGGGGCTCGTGTTCGGCCTGCTCTCGGCGGCGGGGGTCGTGATCTACACCCTGCTTTCCCGCCCCATCATCCACCGGTGGGGCAACGCCCTGGTCACCGGCTGGGGCATGCTGCTGGGCGGGGCGGTGCTGGGCCTGTTCACCCAAGCCTGGCGGCTGCCGGAGGGCCTGGACGGCACGGCGTTTTTTCTCATCGGGGTGATCGTTTTGGTGGGCACCGCCGGGGGATTCTCCTTCTTTTTGCAGGGCGTGAAATACATCGGGCCGGAAAAAGCCACCCTCATCGGCTGTGTGGAACCGGCCACGGCCACGGTGCTGTCCGCTCTTTGGCTGCACACGACCTTTGGCCTGGTGGAGCTCTTGGGCTTTGTGCTGATCTTGCTGACAGTCTTTCTTTCCGCAAAGCCGGAAGCGAAAAAATGCCCTCAGGCAGAGCAATAACTCCCGGCCACCGGCTTATCTCCAACAAAAAGCCCCCCTGACGCAGCGTTTGCCGCATCAGGGGGGCTTTTATTCAATTTTTGCTGTATCCGGTATGGAATTAGCCGAAGTAGCGCTTCAGCAGGCCTTCCATGCCGCGGCCGTGGCGGGCCTCGTCACGGGGCTTTTTTAGGATGATTTCCTAATATCCTCAGTTTTTCAAGCAATGTCAACGCCTTGTTTCTTCAAAAAGTCTTTCCAAAATTTGGTATGAATCCGCAACTGCCAAAACGACTGCCACATGGAGGAAAGAACAATGCCAACAGAAACAAAGAAAAAAAGTACCGGCGTATTTCAACTCAAAAACGGCAACTGGGGCTATCGCGTTGTAACGGAAGTAAACGGCTTCAGAAAGGACCACCGCCGAAATGTTGATCCGGAGGGCAACCCATTCAAGACCCAAGCAGCAGCAGCTAGAGCAAGAGCCAAGGCACTTCAAGAATTCAACGAAAACCATACCCCTATTCCCAAAGGCCCGTCAAAACGCAAAAATTCTATCGAGGCCCCAGAAAATCAACTGAATCAAATCACATTTGATTATGTGTTTGCAAAATTTTGCGAAAACGGGCGAAATGACCGCGCTCCTGCAACAAAGAGAAAGCAGGACAGCTTGTGGAAGAACCATATAGGCCCCAAATTCGGAGAGAGACTGATAAAGTCTGTGTCCGTGGCAGAAATCAACGATTATCTCGTCTTCCTATATTATGTGGAAGCTAGGGCGTACCTGTATGTAGAGGGTTTTTTAAAAATGTTCTATCTGATTTATGGGCAAGCATATTCCAGAGGATACATTTCAATCGACCTCTATAATAAAATGTGCGTCAACCAGAGCACCAAAATCCGTATGCCGAAGATGAAGGTCGATGAAGACATGGACATCGTGGCATTCAGCCAGGAAGAACTTCATCTGCTAGATGCCTATTTCGTTGGAACAAATGCAGAAACGGCATACATGCTGGGGCGTTACTGCGGATTGCGCATCAACGAAGCCTACGGTCTCAAGTGGGGAAATGTGAACTTTGAAGAAAACTACATCTTAATAGACCGGCAGATGAGATACGAGAATGGCATTATTTCTTTGGTGCAGCCCAAAACTAGAAACGCCATTCGCAAAGTAGTAATGTGTGATAAACTCAAGGAATACCTGCTGGGTGTGTACCAGAATCTGCAAATCGCCAAGCACATGATGGAACAGCAACGGAGACAGAATCAAACCTATATCATAGATGTTGATGGCAAGAGAATCTCCTCCCTTGAACTTGTGAACTGCTTGCCCAACGGAAACATCCAGACCATCAATTCGATGAAGTATCACGCAAAGAACATCAAATCTCAGCTGGGCATCAATTTTAGATTTCACTATTTGCGGCACACATTCGGGACCATGCTGGCTTCTATGAACACTCCGATCATTCTTCTGTGCGCACAGATGGGCCACAGCAAAATTGAAACGACCAAAAAATACTATATTTCGAAATCGAAGCTCAACACATCTGAGCTGCTGCAAAACCTAAATCAGATCTAACCCACTTCTCCCCTGTGCATCGCCAGCACAGGGGATTTTTTGTTTGTCTGCTAAAAAATAGCCCTGCAAAAGCAAGGCTATCGAAATAAAATTATTTTGCAACCACTTCGCCCAATTGTTCAGCGGCGATCAACTTACCGGCGCTACCTCCCGTGATGTTCTTGAACTTTGCCACCAGATCGGACACATAGTTCGCACCACGAGAAACAAAAATGCCGGTCAGCACAGTACCGGTGGCGGCAACCTTAAAGGTAATGCCAATACCAGCATAAAAATCTGCACCCACCAACACACACAGGGCGACACCAGCGCAGCAAGCGGCGATCTGCTTCACAGCAGTCTTCACTTCACCGGCTGAAAATGCCTTATAAATGGTGCTGGCATACTCTACCAGACCTTCAACGGTCACGGCCATCAACATAGCGAGTACAATAGAATTCATAATTGTTCCTCCTTTTATCGATTGATTAAATAGTTCTGAAGCGAATCTCTGGCATCTTCCATCTGTGTGGTGTTGTTGCCGTCAATTGCATGGCCAAGTAAGGCCAATAGGGCCTTTTGGGTGTATCGGCCACTCTCTTCGATCGCATCAATTCTCAGTTTGTCGTTCGCAAAGAACTTGTCATAATCATTGAATTTCAGATCAATTTTGTCCAAACGCTCTTCGTGCTCATCCAGTCTTTTGTTTTGGTCCTCGTTGGGCTGATTCTTCCATTTCAGGAATTTTGTAATCGCCGTCACGCCCACAGAAATCGTTCCAAGGGCACCGCAGACACCTAAAAGGATACCAATGACTTCAGATGGTGATACAATAATCGTTCCTTCCATTTACCATCCTCACCTTCTGCAATATAAAGGGCGACTTGCGCCGCCCCGGTTGATTGCTTGTTCTTTTTACTTAGCGTGATCGCCCAGCCACAGAGAGCACTCCATCAGCTTCAGCATCGCAAAATTGGTTTCACGGCTTGCCGGTAGATCTTCAATCTCATCACTCAACAGATCAAGCAAATCTCTGATAGTGTACTTCTCAGGAGCTGGATCTGGGATCGGATCGGGTTCAGGAGTAGGCTCCGGGATAGGCTCAGGCTCGGGTTTCTGTGCGGGCTTGTCCTCTACCACACAACGATCAGGCAGGGCCAGGCAATACACGTTTTTACCGTTCACGCTGATGATGTACCATACGCCAGTCATACCGCCAACTTCCTCTGCATCTCCCTTGGCGATCACAGCATAACAGGCACCATGCTGCAAATTGCCGCCCGGAACTACGTCAGAAATCTTGTTCACATCGGTTTCCTCAAACACCTGGCAGTTTTTCGCACTCTCGCCATCAAAGATTCTCAGCTGCTTGTTTTCTACCGACACAAATTCCATCTTGTATTCCTCAACAACGCAACGATCTTGATAGGCCCACACATAACCAACGCCGCCATTGTATTCGATGGAGTACCAGGTGCCCACCATTCCACCGATTGTCAGATTGCTTCCCTTTCCGATCACATTATATGTTTTGCCAAGCTCCAGCACGGCCAGAGGTGCGTCAGTATGCGGCGCAGAAAACACTTCACATGCGGGCTTCGTTGCGCTTGTCACTCGAATTTGATAATTTTTCAAAGGTACAAACTCCATAGATCCATCCTCCATTCCATCAGTTGTGAGATACATCCAGTTTCTATCGAGATTAGGACTTCCCATGCCGTATGCGGGGCCACAACCAGTTGATCCATATTGCCAAGCCACCAGCTTATTAGCCATCTTCATTGCCTTCATCATGTTTCCGTAGCGGGATGCCGGAAAAGTTCCATCCCCATACAAGCCAAAATCATTCGCCTTAGTTGCTGAATGATAATATGCGATCCAATACGGATACTTCAAGGCATTCTGATCGATGTATGAATCGACCCAGCTCGCAGAGCAATACACACACGGTGAAAAACCTGCGGCAGCAATCATGTCACATGCCTCGTTCAACAGCGAAGTATTTTGCGCCTTATTGGTAATTCCCATCACGCCGCCCGGCTCAAGCTCTTGATCGACAGCAAACCAGCTGTGTACACCGGCAGCCTTGGCCAGCGCAATCCACTTGTTCACTTGTTGGACCATAACCGCTCTTGCAGTGTTGTAGTCTCCATTGTTTCTACTCTTATAATGAGCAGTAAGGAATCCGTATGTACCTAATTCCATGCCCGCAGATTTCACCGCAGAGCTGAACTGTTTCCACTTCACGTCCTCAGATGTGGCATATGCACACCGACAAATTACGGTGCGAATACCCTTGGACGCAGCTACTGAAGCATTAAAGGTTGACTGGTGTTTTGAAATATCCAACATTTTGTATGACATACACATCCTCCTTCTCTTCAAAAAATGGATAGCCGATTTATTTCAACCGGCTTATCCTTATGTTGATCTGTGATTACACAACCACAGAGTCAGTTTCCTCCTCAACGGCGGGCAGAACAGCAGGTTCCTCTACCGTCGTATCTTCCGTTGATCCCTCATCTACTGGCTCATCTTCCGGGAAAATTGGAAGAACTGTCGGGACATCATCAATTGCTTCCTGGGCCTTCTTTTCTTCCTCGATCCGAGCCAGTTCAGCATCCCACTCAGCACAAGCGGTTGCAATGTCGGCAGCATCGGTTTGAGTAAGCATACCCGCCACAATATAGTTGGCCGTCATCGTTGTAATGTATGGCATCGAGAAACTGGCCTGTTTGTAACCGTCAATCAAACCGGTTTTTAACCAAATCTTAAAATCAAAAGACATAATTACTTCTCCTTATAAACTCAGTTTTGCTCCCAGGGCCAGAATGGCTGACTGAAGCTCCATGAAAGCATGTGTCAGATCTTTGTTGTATTCGGCAGAAACTTTTCCGTTTGCCTCGCCGGTGATTACTAAGCTGCCGTCTTCTGCTGGGATGGCTTCGAGGTCTACTGCTGGATGGGCGTATACCACAGGGGTGGCAAGCTCGTAGACGATGGTGACAGGAGTACCTGCGGCGTATTGGGCAGCGAGGTATGCCTTCCAGTCAGACGCGCTTTGGTAGCCCTGTGCAGAAATAAATCCGGTTCCAATTGCCACGTTTCCGTCTTTGTCTACAAAAATCCCATTTCCTGCATAGCTGTATGTGTAAGGCATGTGAGAGCATTTTCCACTGCTTGTATTTGTTCCTTTCAACCCAGTCACAAACCGGTACAGGCCAATCCCCCACGTCGCCCAGTTCTCCGTCCCATTCAGCACCCGCACCCCTTTTTTGTGCGTTTCCAGGCTCACCGGGATATCCTTATCCTCGGTGTACTCGGTGGAGCGATACCAGATGGTGAGGGGGGCGCTTTTCAGATGGGCTTTCAGCGCACTAACTGTAGAAATCCCTGGAATTCTGACGTGAATAGAAGTAGCCTGATCGGCTAAATAATCGACCATACTAAAACTTCCGTCATAATTTGCGGAATATGTTTCGTGTGCTGTTTTCACGAACAAATAAGAACTGTAAGCTGTTGCGGTGTCACTTGCCCTATAGTTTGTTAATCCAGGCACTTGAATGAAAAATCGACGGCTTCCGCTTGCTGCGGTTGCAGCAGGTCCATCCAGAATCCAGTTCTCATCCTCGCTTCCGTCAAAAACAACCACCTTATCACATCCACTCTTTGTCCGACTGATAACCATGTCGCCTTCGCATAGAGGCTGGGTGAGTTTCAAATAATTACTCTTGTACTCTCTGCCGGTAAGCTGGATGGAGGTATATGAAACATCACCTGGCAAAGGTTTTTTCTCTTTGCCATTAACCACCTTGTTATAACATATTGTAAGCGGGATGCCTGCGTTGTTAAGCCTGCTTAATTTTTCCTTAAAAGCAGAAATATCCGCACACTCAAGGTCAGTAACAATAATACTTACTGTGTAATTTAGATATATTCCATTTTTAGTGCCAATCTCTGTACCAGAAGAGAACAGGGGATACATGTTGGATACTCCCTTATAAATATATCCACCAGAAGGAACAAAAGTAGTGAATGTGTTAGCTTTTTCTTTGTATACATACCAACTTTCAACCCCGGTAAAAAACGTTACATTACAATAGTTTCTTGCATTTATAATTTCCCTCACATTCGCTGGGCCAGAATCACCAGTTCCATTCTGCACCGTAAACCCATGGGCAGTAACAGCAACATTACTATGCTTGTCAGGATAAATAGTAACAGAAGTCGCAGCATCAGAAGTACCTTTCAGAGCACGAGCGAAAATATTACTATTTTTCTTTTTGGAGTAACTCTTCTCTTCTAGCTCATTGACAGTTTTGTCCAGTGATTTATGATAAGATACTGAAATTTCGTTATCACTTAACACGGACATTTTTCCATCTGAACCAGGTACGGCCACCAAGTCAACAGCCGGATGGGCGTAGGTGATGGGGGTGGCAAGCTCGTATACGATGGTAACGGGAGTGCCGGCGGCAATCTGAGCGGTAAAGTACTCATTGTATTCTTCGACCGTACTAAACCCATCCATTTTAAAGGCCAATGTCACCCCATCTGCGCCAGCATACACACCGGATGGTTCCGAGTACGGCGACGTGGACGGTGCATGGGAACATATAGGATATGTTTTAGGTTTTAGATTTCCAATTTTAAAGTACAGGATAGTGGCCGCACCACTGCCGGTTACATTGGTGACCACCAGAACCCCCTTTTTGTGCGTTTCCAGGCTCACCGGGATGTCGTTGGCCTCGGTGTAGGCTGTGGAGCGATAGTGGACGAGGAGCGGGTTAGCGGCAAGGTGCTCTTTAAGAGCAGAAACAGACGAAATTCCAGGTATTGCGATATTGATAACGCCATTAACATTAACGCCAAAACCGCATTTTGAGGAGTAGACGGTTTCAATTGATAAAGCCGCTACTGTGTCACCATAAATAACAGCTGGCACTGCGTTTGAGCTTGGTCTTGCAACACTTGCTTGAATAGCATTTGTATAAAATACACCGCCAGTATTGTCTCCCCACTTCTCATCAGCGCTTCCGTCAAAAACAACCACCTTATCGCACCCGCTCTTTGTCCGGCTTACCAGGGTATCACCTGCGCACAGAGGTTTGGTCAGGGGCAAGCAGATGCCCCGGTACTCGCCGCCGGTTAGCTGGATGGGGGCGTAGAGGCCGGTCACATCGGCGGATTCAGCGGGGATATACCAAGCAATGACCGGTTTACCTTCGGACTTCTTTCTGCGTAAAAAGGCTTTAAGCTCTGCCTCCGTAGTTCCGATTTCACTTTTTCTGTACCGGATATGCACCCCACCAGAGGGCGATACCTTTACGACTTCCATATTTCTACTGGGAAAAGTATCTCCGGTGATCACATCCCCAATAGTCGATATCGTGTAATCTTTCTCCGAGCCGATCGCCTTAGGCACCACACCGCCCACATAAAACTGGGAATGAGTGTCACTCCACCACTCAACGTTATTTGCCGTCCAGGCCCAATCCGCACTCAATTCGATTTCTCTTAATTCTAGCCCGCCATTGGTCAGCTGGCGCACATTCGTGGGGCTGGGGTCGCCGGTGCCAAGCTGCTTCGTGAAACCATAAACAGTCACTGCCAGATTACTTCCGGCTTCCGGATATACTTCAACAGTGGTTCCCCTCTCAGACTCTTTGACCTGAGACTTCGCATACATTGTATTTGACTCGTTTTTGGTATACGCCTCGTTGCCAGCCACAATTTTCTCAACTCTTGCCTCTGCTTGTTCCGCACCTTGACGAGCAGCCTGGGCACCATCCATATATCCTTTCGCCTTGCTCAGGTCTGATTTCATCACAGTATTCGCATCAGCAATCTGTTTTCTGATCTCATTGTTCAACGCCTGCATCTTAGCGTTCCATTCAATTAGTTCGGTCGGGAAATCCTCAATGACACTGCCAGACACATTCAGTCCGTCCAGCACAGGCAGCGTTTCAGGGATTGTATTCCAGCAGTATGTGTACAGCTTAGTCGCATTATCGATCTCATAAAATCTCACAGAAAAAGAAACAGCGCCAGCATACTTGCATACAATACTATCGACTTCCCATTTGAAAACGATCTTTCCAGGCACTGTGGTCGTGTCCAGATCAATGACAGGATAGATTCCTTCGTCTGCATCCTCGGCTCCTGCGTTGATATATTGAATAACACAGGTTTTGGTACTTAGATCCACATCATCAAAAATGCGGTCAATCTCGAAGTAGATTTTCTCCGAACGCTGGTCAGTTCTAACACCTAAGAATTTAAATTCCGGTGGGATAACAATAGTACGCTTTTCAGAATCAATAATAAACCGTGGCTCGTTACTCTGATCCAATAAAAAGAACGAATGGTCTGTTGAATTTTGAATTTCTCGAAGTTGTTCAAAATAAGAATCCATGTCTATTATGTCACATCCTTTCTATTATTGATTTTATTTAAAAGATTTTTGCAAAAAGAAAAATCTCCACCACCCACAATAAAGTGAATGATGAAGTCTCTTTATCAAAACACATTGCAATGAATTAAACTGTAGCCTGCCCATTTAAGTACAAGAAAACATAAGACGCAGCTTTTGGTACATAGCCACCAATTTCAATCATAAGTTGATCGCCAGCATTACAGGTATAGTCTTGCGTCCACAAACCACTCAAATCATAGTCATCATACGCATTGACTGCCCAGTTCCCGTTTACTCCGATTTTCACATTGAATTTTCCGTTTCTGTCTGAGTCGTGTCCAGAAT
Source organism: uncultured Oscillospiraceae bacterium (assembly GCA_949291395.1). GTDB lineage: Bacteria > Bacillota > Clostridia > Oscillospirales > Ruminococcaceae > Allofournierella. Next base: position 44,598 of record CASEVW010000185.1, read on the forward strand.
ATCTAACCTGAATTCTATATTTTCCTGCAACTGGGGCAGACACGGTTGTTCTAGCAGGAGTTGGCCACGGAGAGTCTGCATTAAGATTGAAATTCAAAACTTCAGGATAAGACAGTTGCCATTTCAGAGTTCCCGTCAAGCCTAACATAGTCACACCGCTTTTGAGTTTATCTGCTGTCAGCCCGATCACATTTCTCACCTGATCGTAGCTCAAATACGAATATTGCCCACCGTCCCACCAACATCCGTGAATTCCTGCGGGTGGGGCAATTTCAAAACGGCCATTCGCAAGGCGAACATATTCACACCAGTTTGGCGTTCCC
>CASEVW010000186.1 GCA_949291395.1 uncultured Oscillospiraceae bacterium
CGCGGACCATGATCCGGCCCCGGCCGGTGGCGTAGGCCGCCCGGATGCCGGAGCGGCCCATGATGATGCCCCGGGTGGGGAAGTCGGGGCCTTTGACGTGCTCCATCAGGTCGGCCAGGGTGGCGTTGGGGTCGTCCAGGACGCAGATGGTGGCGTTGATGACCTCCTTGAGGTTGTGGGGCGGGATGTTGGTGGCCATGCCCACGGCGATGCCGGAGGAGCCGTTGACCAGCAGGTTGGGGAACCGGCTGGGCAGCACGGTGGGTTCTTTTTTGGTCTCGTCAAAGTTGAGGCCGAAGTCTACGGTGTCCTTCTCGATATCGGTGAGCAGGTCCACCGCCATCTTGCTCATGCGGGCCTCGGTGTAACGGTAGGCAGCCGGGGGGTCGCCGTCCACGCTGCCGAAGTTGCCCTGGCCGTCCACCAGGGGATAGCGCATGGAGAAGTCCTGCGCCAGGCGGACCATGGCGTCATACACCGACGCGTCGCCGTGGGGGTGGTAGGAGCCCAGCACGGCGCCCACGGTGTCGGCGCTCTTGCGGTAGGGGTGGCTGGGGTCGTTGCCCCGCTCGTACATGGTATACAGAATGCGCCGGTGCACGGGTTTCAGGCCGTCCCGCACGTCCGGCAAAGCACGGGATACGATAACGGACATGGAATAGTCCAGGAAAGCCCGCTCGATCTCTTCCTTCACGTCACGCACGATCAGGTGAGTGCCGGGCATCACGCTTTTTTCGATCATAGTTTCACTCGTTCCTTTCCCTTACACGTCCAAATTCGCGTATTCCGCGTTCTTTTCGATAAACTGGCGGCGGGGTTCCACCTTGTCGCCCATGAGGATGGTGAAGGCTTCGTCGGCCTTTTCCGCGTCCTCGATGGAGATCTGCACGATGACCCGGTTGTCCGGGTTCATGGTGGTCTCCCACAGCTGTTCGGGGTTCATCTCACCAAGGCCCTTATACCGGTTGATCTTCACGTTCTGGCCCATCTCGGCGCTCATGGCGCTCATTTCCTCCGGGCTGTAGGCGTAGCGCACGTCCTTGCCCTTGGCCAGCTTGAACAGGGGAGGCTGGGCGATATACACATAGCCGCCCTCGATGAGCGGGCGCATGAACCGGAAGAAGAAGGTGAGCATCAGGGTGCAGATATGGCTGCCGTCCACGTCCGCATCGGCCATGATGAAGACCTTGTGATACCGCAGCTTGCTGATGTCGAATTCCTCGCCGATACCGCAGCCCAGGGCCAGCACCACCGGCATCAGCTTTTCGTTGCCGTACACCTTGTCCAGCCGGGCTTTTTCCACGTTGAGCATCTTGCCCCACAGCGGCAAAATGGCCTGGATGTTAGAGTCCCGGCCCATCTTGGCGCTGCCGCCGGCGGAATCACCCTCGACGATGAACAGCTCGGTCTTTGCGGGGTCTTTTTCCCGGCAGTCTGCCAGCTTGCCGGGCATCCGGCTGGTCTCCAGCGCGCTCTTGCGGCGCACCAGGTCCCGGGCTTTGCGGGCGGCTTCCCGGGCGCGGGCGGCCTGGGTGGCCTTTTCATAGATGGCCTTGGCGGCGGCGGGGTTCTCTTCCAAAAACTCCTTCAGCTTGTCGTACACCATGCTGGACACAAGGCTGCGCACCTCGGTATTGCCAAGCTTCGCCTTGGTCTGGCCCTCGAACTGGGCCTCGGTGAGCTTGACGCTGATGACGCAGGTGAGGCCCTCCCGCACGTCGGTGCCGCTCAGGTTCTCGTCCTTTTCCTTCAGGTAGCCTTTCTCCCGGCCAAAGTCGTTGATGACCCGGGTGAGGGCGGTCTTGAAGCCGTCCTCGTGGGTGCCGCCGTCCGGCGTATTCACGTTGTTGGCAAAGGAAAGGATCAGCTCGTTGAAGCCGTCGTTGTACTGCATGGCCACTTCAGCGATGATGTCGTTCCGCTGGCCTTTCAGGTGGATGACCTGGGGGTGCAGCACGGTATTATCCCGCTTTTTTTGCAGATAGTCCACAAAGCTGGAGATACCGCCCTCGTAGCACATGCTCTCCCGCACCACTTCCTCGCCCCGTTCGTCGGTGAAGGTGATGCGCACGCCGGCGTTCAAAAAGGCTTCTTCCCGCAGGCGGATCAGCAGGGTGTCGTAGTCGTACACGGTGGTCTCGGTGAACATGACCGGGTCGGCCTTAAAGCGCACGGTGGTGCCGGTGGAGGCGGCGGGACCCAGCTTTTTCAGAGGCGCGTCCGGCACGCCCCGCTGGAAGCGCTGGTAGTATTCATAGCCATCCCTGCGCACGATGACTTCCAGCCACTCGCTCAGGGCGTTTACCACGCTGGAGCCCACGCCGTGCAGGCCGCCGGCCACCTTATAGCCGGAGTTTTCGCCGCCGAACTTGCCGCCGGCGTGCAGCACGGTGAGGACCACGGTGACCGCCGGGATGCCCAGCTTGGGCTGGATATCCACCGGGATGCCGCGGCCGTTATCGGTCACTTCGATGATGTCGCCCTTTTTGATGGTGACCTCGATGTGGTCACAAAAACCGGCCAGCGCCTCGTCGATGGCGTTGTCCACGATCTCATACACCAGGTGGTGCAGGCCGCGGGGGCCGGTGGAGCCGATGTACATGCCCGGGCGCTTGCGCACCGCTTCCAGGCCTTCCAAGACCTGGATCTGACTGCCATCGTAGTCCTGGCCGTTGTCCGTTTGCTGGATGTTCATTTCTTCTGCCATTCTTTTTCCTCCTGTATTTGGTGGATGCCGCGGCATCCTGAAAAAGCGTTGTTGCCCCGCAGGGCGGGGGAGCGGGTCACAGGCTGCCCAGCTGGTCCAGGCGGCCGCACCGCTTTTCCAGCGTTTTGGACGAGATGGGGCTGATGAACACCGTCTCGTCCGGGAAATCCGTGACCACGAAGCTTTTGGGAAGCTCGTCGCTCAACGTTACCACCGCGCCCTCGCTTTCCGCATGGCGCAGAAAACCACGGGTATGCTTCGAGATCGACGTGGTGTCGATATCAAAGATCCCGATAATATCACTCGTATGGACCACATAGTCCTGCCCCAAATGCAAATACATGTTTTTATCGACCCGACCGGCAGCTGAGAGCGGTACGTTTTCCGCTCCGCACCCGGTTTTCCTCAGCGAAGTACGCCAGCACCCTTTTTTGCCTGCCTGGACAGCTGCTCAAAACGGCTTTCTTTTCCGTTTTCCGCCCAGCCATTTTTCAGCAAATCTCGCTGGGCTGGCCTTGTCTGCCGTTCTCTTTGCCTCTTTTCGCTGCTTGTCTTCCTCCGGCCTTTTTTTCGCCGGCTGTCTCGGGTCTTTTCCCTCCCCCTGTGTAAGATCGATCGTTACAGTTTTTCCAGCACGCCGCCGTCCATCCGGAACATGGCGCCCTCCGTTTTGTGGAACAGGCTGGAATCGCAGGCCGTCACGATGGTCTGCTTCTGCCGCATCCGGGTCAGCAGATATTCCTGCCGCGTGGCGTCCAGCTCGCTGAGCACGTCGTCCAGCAGCATCACCGGATGCTCTCCTGTGATCTGCTGGGCGCAGCTTGCCTCCGCCAGCTTCAGGCTCAGCACCGCGCTGCGCTGCTGGCCCTGGCTGGCAAACAGCTTGGCGGGCTGGCCGTCCAGCAGCACCTCAAAATCCTCCCGGTGGGGGCCGGTGGTGCAAAAGCCCGCCCGCAGGTCCGCGCGGCGGCTCTGCCGCAGCGTTTCCAGCAGGCCCTCCTGCCCGAAACTGGGCCGGTAGCACAGTTCCAGCCGCTCGCTGCCCCGGGAGATCTCCTCGTAGTTTTGGGTGGCCAGCGGCTGCATCCGGGCCATGTATTCCATCCGCCGCCGGGTCAATTCCTGCCCCTGCCGGGCCAGGTCCTCGTCAAACACGTCCAGCATATCCGCCGCGCCGGGGGTGCGGTCGTAGTGCTTCAGTAGGGCGTTTTTCTGGCTCACCAGCCGGGCATACCGCCGCCAGACCGTCAGATATCCCGGATACAGCTGGCACAGCGCCGCGTCCAGAAAGCGGCGGCGGCCCTCCGGGCTGCCCTTCACAAGGCTCAAATTCCCCGGCTCGAACACCACCGCCGTGAAGGTGCCCGCCAGGTTGGAGGCCCGGCCCAGGTCCACCCCGTTGCGCTTGGCCGTGCGGCCCGGCCGGGGCGTTTCCTTGGTGCCGATGGTCAGGTGGATGCGGCTTTGCTGCCCGTCGCCTGTTTCGGTGATGCCTTCCAGCACCGCGAAAGGCTTTTCCCGGGCGATCAGCTCCGGGTCCTTAGCGCCCCGGAAGCTCTTGCCCCCGGTAAGCAGCCAGACCGCTTCCAAAAGGTTGGTCTTGCCCTGGCCGTTTTTGCCGCAGATCACCGTCAGCTCCGGGCCGGGGGCAAACTCCGCCTGCCGGATGTTCCGGTAATCTTGCAGCGAAAGCTGTGTGACCCGCATGGCTCAGCCGCCGTTTGCAATGGTCACGGTGCGGCCCTCCAGCGTGACGGTGTCGCCGCCCCGGAGCTTTTTGCCCCGCATGGTGCACACCTCGCCGTTCACCTGCACCTGCCCGGCCTGGATCAGCACCTTCGCCTCGCCGCCGGTCTCCACCAGGCCCGCCAGCTTTAACAGCGAGTCCAGTTTGATAAATTCCGTGTGGATCATGATCCGTTCCATACTGCTCTTGTATCCCTCGTCTTTCCGGCGGAACAGGGGAGCCCGTCCGCCGCTTGTGCGTTGTTGTGCCGGTAATGCCCCCAAAATGCCCTCCAGATGGCTTGTTTTGCCCCGGGCGGGAAAAAGTCCCGTCCAGGACCAAAACCGTTCCAGGGCGTTTTTCGGGGGTGTTTGAGGACCAGAGAAAAAGGCCGGTCCTCAACCCCTTTTGTTTTGGAAGTGTTTTTTGGGTGCTTCTGCCCTTAGCTCACAGACACCGGCAGCAAAAGCCGCCGGGGCCCAGGCCGTCCGGGACTGCATTTTTATGCATAAATATGCATACTATGTGCCGGGAATTTGCATCAAAACTCCATATCAGTCGTTTTTGAAGCGCACCGGCAGCACCAGGTAGATAAAGTCGCTGCCTTCCACCGGCAGGATCTTCACCGGGCTCAGGGGGCCGCTCAGCTCCAGAACGACTTCTTCGCAGCGGGCATTCCGCAGCGCATCCAGCAGATAGCGGTTGTTGAAGCCGATCTCCACCGGGTCGCCCTGGATCTGGGCGTTGAATTCATCCACCACCTTGCCCAGATTGGTCTGGCAGCGCACGGTGACCTTGTTGTCAAATAGGATGCGCAGCGGATTTTTCAGCCGCTCGGTGATGATCAGGCTGGCACGCTCGATGGTCTCGATAAAATCCCGGGTCTCCAAAACCACCCGGGTCTTGTGACCATTGGGGATCACATTGGCATAATTGAGGAATTCGCCCTCGATCAGCCGGGACATGATGGTGTAATTGCCCGCGTTGAAGACCACGAACCGGCGGTTCGCGGAGATCTTTACGTCCTCATCGTCCTCGCCCAATAATTTGTTCACCTCGGTGAGGGTCTTGGCGGGGATGATGATGCGGATGTGTTTTTCCGCCTGGACCGGCCGTTCCACAATGGCCAGCCGGTAGCCGTCCAGGGCCACAACAGTCAGTTTGTCCTCTTCAATGGCGAACAGTTCGCCGGTGTGGGCGGGTTTTTTGTCATCCTGGCTGACGGCGTAGAGGGTCTTTTCGATCATCTCCCGCAGGGTGCCGGCTTTGATGGTCAGGGTGTGGTCCGCGCCGGGGTTGGGAAGATCCGGATAATCGGAGGAGCTCATGGCGGAAATGTCAAATTCTGCCACACCGCCCTTGACCGTGGCGTTGCCGGATTCGTTGGTGTAGATGGAGACCTCGCCGCTGGGCAGCCGCCGGACCATATCGCCCAGCAGTTTTGCAGACAGCACGATCTCACCGGGTTCCCGCACGTTGGCCTCAATGGTGGTGGTGATGGCCATTTCCAGATCGTAGCCGGTAAGGGTCAGCTGGAACCCATCGGCTTTCATCAGGATGCCCTCCAGGGCAGGGATGGCTGAGCGAAGGGTAACGGCTTTTGACACGCCGTCGATGGCACTGGATAACAGAGATTTGTCACAAACGATGTTCATCCGGTTTGCTCCTTTCTTGAAAAAGAGAAAATGTGGTTTTGGTCCTCAAAAAACATATTCGTCAATAGCCGTAGTAATAGGGGCTGTTGAAAGTGTGGAATAGTGCGGCGAAGGCTGTTGAGGACAGGCTTTACGGGCTGTGGAATTTTGACGCTGTGGTGTGAGTAACTTGTGGATAACCGAAAATTGAAAAGTTGTCCACAGGGGTTGTTGAGAAGCCGTTGTTAAATGTTGAAAATTCTCGGGAAAACTTTTTGCCGTAAAAAGGGTCTGTTTGGGGCAGTTTTGCCCCTGTTTTGGCCCGATTATTGCAGTTTGTATAATTTTATAATGTCACGAAACGTGTCGCGATAGGGATGGGAAATCGCCCGCCGGAAGGGCCTTTTTTTGCAAAAAGGGGCTGCCAGCAGGCGCAGGGGTTTATAAAAGGATATAAAAGGTAGGGAACGGGAAAGACCCCATGAGAGGGGAAAGGATAGGGGGAAATCCGGTATGAGCCGGGCCCGCAAGCAAATCAAATAGGGAAGCCAGCATATTTTACCGAAGAACACTGAGTATGAAGAGAAAAAAATATCGCTTCTATTGATCAGTGAGAAAGGCAAATAAGGGTGCTGGCGTTTTTTGCTGAGGAAAGCCGGGTGCGAAAGCGGAAGCGTACCGCTCTTCGTTACCGGTCGGGTCGTTTAAGAACGGACGTTTTTGATGATGTCTTCTACGGTTTCTTTCAGGTGGCGGTCGTTGTTCAGATTATTCTCCATGGATTTCAGGGAATAAACGATGGTGGAGTGATCCCGTCCGCCGAATTCCTTGCCGATGTCCTCCATGCTCATGCCGGTGATCTCCCGCACCACATAGATGGCGGTCTGCCGGGCGGCGGAGATGTTGGCGGTGCGGCGCATGCCCCGGATCTCGGCGGGGGTCACGTTGTAGGTGCGGCCCACCTCGCCGATGATCTTCTCGATGGTCACCGGCACCGGCTGGGTCTCGTTCAGAATATCCTTGATGGCATTCTGGGCCACGCCGATCACCGGCTGGATGCCCTCCAGCATGTAATAGGCGTTCAGCTTCTTCACCGCGCCCTCCAGCTGGCGGATGTTGTTCTTCAGGTGGTTCGCGATGAACTCGGCCACCTCGTCGGGCATGTCCAGGTTGAACAGCTCGGCCTTGCGGCGGATGATGGCCACCCGGGTCTCAAAATCGGGGGGCTGGATGTCCGCGGTGAGGCCCCACTCGAACCGGGTGCGCAGCCGCTCTTCCAGGCTCTTGATCTCCTTGGCCGGGCGGTCGCTGGCCAGCACGATCTGCTTGCCCGCGTTGTGCAGGGTATTAAAGGTGTGGAAGAACTCCTCCTGGGTGCTCTCCTTGCCGGCGATGAACTGGATGTCGTCCACCAGCAGCACGTCCGCCGCCCGGTACTTTAAGCGGAAGCTCTCGGTGTTGCCCTCCCGGATGGCGGTGATGATCTCGTTGGTAAACTTTTCGCAGTCCACGTAAACGATGTTGAAGTCCGGGTGGTTCTTTTTGATCTCCACCTGGATGGCGTTCAGCAGGTGGGTCTTGCCCAGGCCGGACTGGCCGTAGATGAACAGGGGGTTGTACGCCCCGGAGGGGTTGGAGGCCACCGCCTGGGCCGCCGCGTAGGCAAACTGGTTGGACGGGCCTTTGATGAAGTTTTCAAAGGTAAAGTCGTATTTGCCGTTGGGGGCGGAGACCGGCGCGGGCGCAGGGGCCGGGGCCGGCTTTTCCGGAGCGGCGGCGGGCACAACAAGTTCCACCTCCACGTCAAAGCCCAGCACGGCGGCCAGGGCTTCTTTCAGCAGAGGCGTGTAGCGATCCCGCACGATGGTGCAGATGAAATCATTGCGCACAGCCAGCACGACCTTACCGCTGCCCTCAAAGCTCACCGCTTCCAGCCCGTCGATATAAAGGTTGTAGGTGGCGTCCACCAGGCGCTCTTTGCAGTATTCTTTTGCTGCGCTTAAAACGTCGTTAAAGGAATCCATAGGCACAAAACGCTCCATTATCCAAAAATTTGTATCTGATTGATTATAGCACAAAAAAGGCGCCATTACAATGTATTTAAATAATACAATAGCTTATAGCAGATCCCGCGCATCCCCATACGGGGGCAAAAAGGGGCCGTAAAAAGCCCATTCCAGGCCCTTCTGGGGCAAAACAGCGGGTTTTCACAAAAAACTTGCCCAAGGGTGTTGACAAAGCCGGAATCCATCCAGTATACTTTTATGATGCAAGGTCATATCCGTTTTACATGGAGACTGAGAACATAAAATCTGCCCCATTGCGGGGCCTTTTGGAGGATAACGTCATGAAAAGAACTTTTCAGCCCAAGAAGCGTCAGCGCAGTGGTGTGCACGGTTTTCTGAAGAGAATGTCTACCAAGAACGGCCGCAAGGTCATTGCCGCTCGCCGCGCCAAGGGCCGCGCTAAGCTGTCTGCTTAAGTGAAAAACAGATCTGACCGAAACGGTCAGCACACAAGGCCACTGCTTTGAGTTAGTGGCCTTGTTTTTCCATATGGGGGAAATTATGCGCTATCGCCCGATCACCCGCAACAAGGAATTTGCCCGGGCCTATGCCAGGGGCAAAGCCTTTGTGCATCCAAAACTGGTGCTGTACGTGATGAAAAACCGTCTGGGCCATACCCGGGTGGGCATCACCGCCACCAAAAAAATCGGCAACGCCGTGCACCGCAACCGTGCCCGGCGGGTCATCCGCGCCGCTTTGTACCAGACCCTGCCCTACGATGTGGGCAGCCTGGATCTGGTGTTCGTGGCCCGGGGCCAGACCACCCGCTGCAAAAGCGGCGAGGTGAAAAAGGCTGCCGAACAACTGCTGAAAAACGCGGGCCTGGTCAGATGATCGCCCGCGTTTTAGTGCTGCCCATAAAATGGTATAAAAAATACATCTCGCCCCATCTGGGCAACAACTGCCGTTTTATCCCCACCTGCAGCGAATACGCCATGGAGGCCCTTTTGACCCATGGCGCGCTGAAGGGCGGCATTTTGACCATCTGGCGCATTCTGCGCTGCAACCCCTTTGGCAAAGCCGGATATGACCCGGTTCCCCCCAAGGGCCGCTGGAAAAACGACCGCCGCGACCTGCACTGACCCGGCGGCGGGCAGGCCCTCTTGTATTATGCCCCTTGTGACGCACCCGTTTGCGCCGGTGTTGTGTCCTACGATAAAAATAAAGAAAAGCCCTGGCGCGCAAACTGGGCGGATAGGAAATGGAACTATGGGATTTTTGGGAATTCTCGGCACTCCGCTGGGCTATGTGCTGCAGTGGATCTACCAGCTGGTGGAAAACTACGGCTGGGCAATCATTCTGTTCACCGTAGGCGTGCGCCTGCTGTTCTTCCCGCTGCAGGTAAAGCAGCAGAAGAGCACCGCCCGGATGTCGGCCTATCAGCCGATGATCATGGAGATCCAGAAAAAGTACGCCAAGGACAAGGAAAAGCAGAACGAAGAACTGATGCGCATGCAGCAGGAGTACGGCTATAACCCCACCGCCGGCTGCCTGCCCATGCTGCTGAACTTTTTTGTGATCTTCGGCATCATCGAAGTGGTGTACCGCCCCTTGCAGTACATCCTGCGCATCCCCACCGAAGCGCTGAACAGCGCCGCCCAGCTGCTGGGCAAGGCCGCCAGCGACTACACCGTGCAGAGCACCATCATCAGCACTATCCACAGCGACCCCTCCTTCTTCGGCAATATCTTCACCGCCGAAGAGGTGGATGCCATTTTGAACTTTAACGTGGATTTCTTCGGCGTGAACCTGATGGCCATGCCGGAACTGGCCTTCAACGCGCTGCTGATCTGGCCCATCCTGAGCGTGGTGACCATGTTCATGAGCAACATCGTGACCATGAAGATGAGCGGCCAGCAGATGGAAGGCAGCATGAAGTGGATGCCCTGGATCATGAGCCTGATGTTCGTGTGGATCTCCTTCACCATCCCCGTGGGCTTCTCGCTGTACTACACCGTGTCCAACGTGTTCATGTTCGTGCAGAGCATCATCCTGCGCAAGATGTATGACCCCGAGAAGATCAAAGCCGAGATCCAGGCTGAGATCGAGGAGAAAAAGAAGGCCAAGAAGGCCAAAAAAGAAGTCAAAGTTGTGGTAGATGGCAAAGAGGTCACCAAGAGCGTGAACGAGGCCGAGATGAACCGGCTGCGCCTGGAATACGCCCGCAAACTGGACGAGGAGAAATACAAGGACGAGCGCACCGTGCCCCTGAGCCAACTGAATAAGGAGGAATGAGCCATGCGTGAAGTGATCGTGACCGGCAAAACGGTAGAAGAAGCCACCCAGGCTGCCTGCCAGCAGCTGGGCCTGCCCCGGGAAGAAGTGAGCATCGAGATCCTGGAGATGCCGGTGCACAAGCTGTTCAAAAAGATCCCCGCAAAGATCCGGGCCACCGTTGTGGAAGAGGAGACCGCCGCCCCCCAGCCGGAGGAAAACGCCCCCGTCGCTGCGGAGGAGAAGGCCGCTGCCGCCGCGCCCGTGGCCGAAGGCCAGCAGCCTGCCGCGCCTGCGGCCAAAGCCGAGACCGTCGTTCAGACTGAGACTGTGGAGGTGGCCGGCAACGAAAAGCTGACCGCCGCCGTGGAGTACTTAAAGGAAGTGTTCGCCCAGATGGGCGCCGGCCCCCTGGAGATCCATGTGGAGAAGCAGGGCGAGGCCCACATCATCAAGGTGGAAGGCGAGAACGTGGGCGTTCTCATCGGCCACCGGGGCGAGACCATGGAGAGCCTGTCCTACCTGGCGGGCCTGGTGGCCAACCGCCTGGGCGACGACTACCTGAAGCTGGGCCTGGACGTGGCCGGCTATCGTGGCAAGCGGGAAAAAGATCTGGAAGCCCTGGCCCGCCGTGTGGGCGCCAAGGTGGCCAAGACCGGCCGCAGCCATGCCATGGATCCCATGAACCCCTACGAGCGCCGCATCATCCACAGCACCATCAGCACCATGGAAGGCCTGCGCAGCGAGTCCAAGGGCGAGGGCGCTGACCGCCGGGTGGTCATCTACTCCACCGACCCCAAGGCCCAGAGCCGGGGCCGTGACCGGGGCGGCCGCGGCGGCCGGAATGGCCGGGGCGGTTCCG
>CASEVW010000187.1 GCA_949291395.1 uncultured Oscillospiraceae bacterium
CACCGAGGTGGCAGCGCCGGAAGCGGGCGCATCGCTTGTGGAACAGGCGGTCAGCCCAATGGTCAGCACCAGGGCCAGCGCCAAGGCAAAAACATTCTTTTTGATTTTCATCTTTCCCATCCTTTCCCTCCTATGTCGTGACAGCCGTGCTTTTTATCAAACAGGGCTTTTTCAGCAGCCGTTCTCCACGGTGTAGACCAGCCGCGCCACGCTGTCCTTCATGGTCTGCACCCCTTGCAGCTGGAAGGTCACCGGCCCGCTCTCCGGGAGGGCGGCCATCCGCTCGAACACCGTTGCGGTGCCCGGCTCGCCGTCCGCCGCCGGGGCCAGCAGCAGGCTCAGTTCATCCACCACGCCCTGCTGCAAAAAGCTCCAGTTTACCCTTCCCCCGCCGCAGATCAGCACCTTTTGGATACCGAACAGGCGGTGCAGCTTTTCCGCCGCCAGCCTGCAGTCCAGGGTCTCTTCCCCAGCCAGGATGTAGGACACGCCCCGGCTGCGCAGGTAGGCTTTGTAGGCAGCGGGGGTGCGCTGGGTCAGCACCTCGATCACATGGGCATCCGGGCGGCCCGGCTTTTGAAAGGTGCCGGAGGTCCAGCCCATCTCACCCTCGGTGTCTATCGAAACGTAGTAGAGCGGGGCGTCCGTCTTGGCGGCAAAGTCTCCATCCGGCACCGGTACCCCATCGGTGGGCAGGTCCGGCTTGCGCCCGCCCAAAAACTCCCGGGTGGTGGTTTGGCCGTACAGCCAGGCGTCCGCCTGGTATTCGTCCCGCACCCGCGCGTATTCCCCGCCAGCGGCGCTGGCCGCCGGGGTCCCCATGAAGGGCCCGGCGATCCTGCCGTCCAGCGCGCTCAGGATGCGGCAGATGATGTAAGGTCGATCCATGGTCACGCCCTCCTCACATGCACTCCATCAGAATGTCGTACACCTCGTCGTGGGTCAGGGGGCGGGGGCCGGTCTGGATCAGGTTGCAGCTGTCCGCCACCTGCCGCAGCAGCTCCGGGGTGATCTCCACCTGGGAATGCAGCTGGCCCAGCTTGGTGGGCAGGCCGCACTCCTGGATGAACGCCGCCAGCGCCTCGATGCCCTCTTCGGCGGTCTCTTTGCCAAACACCACCTGGGCAAAGCGGGTGAACTTCTCCTCCGCATCCTTTACGATGTGGCGGTAGTAGGCCGGATGGATGACCGCCAGGCCCTGGCCGTGGTTGCAGTCGGTGTAAGCGCCCAGCTGATGCTCGATCTGGTGGGCCTGGAAATCGGTGAGGCGGCCGATCTTCAGGATGCCGTTTTCCGCCATGGCAGAGTCCCACATCAGATTGCCCCGGGCCTGGATGTCGTTGATGCTCTGGTTCAGGCGGCGCATATTCACCACGGTATTGCGCATGATGGCCAGGGCTACGTCGTCGGACACATTGTCCTGGCTGGACTGGCCCAGGTAGGTCTCCATGGCATAGCTTAGGGTGTCAAAGGCGCCGGAGAGCACCTGCATGGGCGGCACCGACAGGGTGTACGCCGGGTCCAGCACCGCAAAGCGGGGGGCCTGCCCCAGCACGCCGGTCTTGATCTTCTTCTCTTCGTGGGTGATGACGGCGCCGCCGTTCATCTCGGCGCCGGTGCCGGAGGCGGTAACGATAGCCCCCATGGGCAGGGAATCGGCGGGGAGCTTGTGGTGTACGAACTCCATCTCCCAGATGTCCTCTTCGGTCTTTGCCTGGGCCGCCACGATCTTGCAGCAGTCGATGACCGAGCCGCCGCCCACCGCCAGGATGTAGTCCACCCGCTCCTGCTTGGCCAGGGCCGCGCCCTCCTGCACCTTGGCGTAGGTGGGGTTGGACATAATGCCGGGGAATTCCACGATGGTCTTGCCCGCCTCGGTCAGCAGCTTGACCATCTGGTCATAGATGCCGGTGGCCTTGACGGAACCGCCGCCGTAGGCCAGCATCACCCGGCTGCCCATGCCGCCCGCTTCCGCCTGCAGCGCTTTTTCCGCTGCGTTGCGGCCAAAATAGACCTTCGTGGGGTAGGAATAGATAAAATCGTTCATACTGTCACGCCTTCTTTCATCGGGTAAAGTTGGTCAACACTTTTTGATTTTCCGGGTGGGGCAGGCCGTTTTCCCTGCCCAGCTGGATGCATTTCAGCATCCAGGCCATGTTTTTGCCGATGTTGTACATGGTCATCATGCCTTCCGCGTCCTGGGGCACCTCTTCCGGCTGCTGGCCATACACGTGGTTCCAATAGGTGGAGGAGACCACCGGCATGGAGCAGATGGTGAAGTACTTGTTGATCACGTCGAAGGAGGCGGTGGTGCCTGCCCGCCGCGCGCTCAGCACCGCCGCTGCCGGCTTGAAAGCAAAGGCGCTGCCGCCGGAGTAAAAGGCCCGGTCCATAAAGGTGAGAAGCCGGGCGCTGGGGTGGGCGTAATACACCGGCGAGCCGAACACAAAGCCGTCGGCCTGTTTTGCCTTCTCCACAAACGCGTTCACCGCATCGTGAAAGACGCATTCCCCAGTCTCGCGGCATTTGCGGCAGGCAATGCAGTCCGGCAGGGCCTCGTTGCCGATGAACACCTGTTCGGTCTCAATGCCCTCCTCGTTCAGGGCCCGAGCCACCTCGCCCAGCGCCACGCCGGTGCACCCGTTCTGACGGGAACTGCCATTTACCAGTAATACCTTCATTTTGCATTCCTTCTTTCGCTTGCATTTTTTGGATCGTCATGCTACAATCCGATTGAAACAACCGCTTTACACTACCGATTATAATTACCGGTTGTTACAACCGGTCAATAGGTTTTTTGAAAAACATAATTTTTTCACATTTCAGGAGGCATCCATGACCTATACCATGATGCAGGTTTGCAGGGAGCTGGACATGACCTACCAGACCCTGAAATTTTACTGCAACGAGGGGCTCGTGCCCAACGTGAAGCGCTCCAGCAGCAACCGGCGGATCTTTGACGACCGGAACCTGAAATGGATCCGGGATCTGACCTGCCTAAAGCGCTGCGGCTTGAGCATCCAGGAGATGAAAGAATACCTGGACCTGTGTTTGCAGGGCCCGGCCACCATTCCCGCCCGCAAGGAGATGCTGGCCAAAAAGCAGGAAGCCCTGCGGGCATCCATCAAGGAGCTGGAGGACAGCGTGGCTTACATCGACTGGAAGCAGAACTTCTACGACGATGTTCTCGCCGGCAGACGGCCCTATACCAGCAACCTGATCCCGGTGAACGGCGCTGCCGCCACCGCCCAGGAGCATACTGTCACCGGCTGCTCTTCCTGATGGCCTGACGGCAGCCTGCTTCCCTTCCCCGGCTTATTTTCCGGCCAAAACACCACAAACACGAAAAAACTCTATGGGAATCAAAAGCATCCCATAGAGTTTTTCTTTTGCTTTGTTCATATATTGCTTTACCGCTGCCTTTTTGCCTTTCTAACGCCTTTTTATTGCCACAGGCAAGCACGGACACTCCACCTTACCCACGAACGCAAACACGACAAAAAAGCCTCCCACCTTGCGGTGAGAGGCTTTTGGATCATGATTTGATCCCAGAGATCAAACGATTACTCGTAGATCTTGGAAACAACGCCGGAACCAACGGTGCGGCCACCCTCACGGATAGCGAAACGCAGGCCCTCGTCCATGGCGATGGGGGTGATCAGCTCAACGTTCATATCAACGTTATCGCCAGGCATGCACATCTCTACGCCTTCGGGCAGAGTGATAACGCCGGTAACGTCGGTAGTACGGAAGTAGAACTGAGGACGGTAGTTGTTAAAGAAGGGGGTGTGACGGCCGCCTTCATCCTTCTTCAGGATGTAAACGTGACCCTGGAACTTGGTGTGAGGATGAATGCTGCCGGGCTTAGCCAGAACCTGGCCACGCTCGATGTCAGAGCGCTGGATACCACGCAGCAGGGCGCCAACGTTGTCGCCAGCCTCGGCGAAGTCCAGCAGCTTGCGGAACATCTCCAGACCGGTAACGGTGGTCTTGCCCTTCTCTTCCTTCAGGCCAACGATCTCAACTTCCTCGCCAACCTTGATCTGACCCTGCTCAACACGGCCGGTAGCAACAGTACCACGGCCAGTGATGGTGAACACGTCCTCAACGGGCATCAGGAAGGGCTTATCAGCCATACGGTCGGGGGTGGGGATGTAGGTGTCAACAGCCTCCATCAGGTCCAGAATGCACTTGTACTCGGGAGCGTTGATGTCGGTGCTGCTGCTCTCCAGCACGGCCAGAGCGGAACCCTTGATGATGGGGGTGTCGTCGCCGGGGAAGTCGTACTCGTTCAGCAGGTCACGGATCTCCATCTCAACCAGATCCAGCAGCTCGGGATCGTCCACCTGGTCAACCTTGTTCATGAAAACAACGATGTAGGGAACGCCAACCTGACGGGACAGCAGGATGTGCTCGCGGGTCTGAGGCATGGGGCCGTCAGCGGAAGAAACGACCAGGATAGCGCCGTCCATCTGAGCGGCACCGGTGATCATGTTCTTAACGTAGTCGGCGTGGCCCGGGCAGTCCACGTGAGCGTAGTGACGGTTGTCGGTCTCGTACTCAACGTGAGAGGTGTTGATGGTGATGCCGCGCTCGCGCTCCTCGGGAGCCTTGTCGATGTTGGCGTAATCGGTGAACTCAGCGTCGCCCTTCATAGCCAGAACCTTGGTGATAGCGGCGGTCAGAGTGGTCTTACCGTGGTCAACGTGACCGATGGTGCCAATGTTAATATGAGGCTTATTGCGCTCAAATTTAGCTTTTGCCATTTTAAATGTCCTCCTTTTTGTAAACCATTAGAGCCTAAGGTTATAATACTAAAACCAACGCCAAAAATCAAGAGATTTTTGATGATTTGCCGCATGGTTTTCCATGCGGCAAATCGCTGGTCTTTGTTTACTCCTTGTTGCGGCCAGCCATGATGCCCTCGGCAATATTCTTGGGAACTTCAGCGTAGTGGCTGGGCTCCATAGAATACTGACCACGGCCCTGGGTCTTGGAACGCAGGTCGGTGGAGTAACCGAACATGTTGGACAGGGGAACGAAAGCGTTGATCTGCTGAGAACCAGACAGAGCTTCCATGCCCTGGATCTGACCACGGCGGGAGTTCAGATCGCCGATAACGTCGCCCATGTACTCATCGGGAACGATAACAGCAACCTTCATGATGGGCTCCATGATGGCGGGATCAGCCTTGGCCATAGCGTCCTTGAACGCCATGGAACCAGCGATCTTAAAGGCCATTTCAGAGGAGTCGACCTCATGGTAAGAACCACCCTTCAGGGTGACCTTAACGTCTTCCACCGGGTAGCCGGCCAGGATACCAGCCTTCATAGCGCCCTGGATACCCTGATCAATGGCAGGAATATACTCCTTGGGAACATCACCGCCAACAACAGCGTTGATGAACTCGTAACCCTTGCCGCCCTCGTTGGGCTCGATGTCGATGATACAATGACCGTACTGGCCCTTACCACCAGACTGACGAGCGTACTTGGTGTTGGAGCTGGCCGGACGGCGGATGCATTCGCGGTAGGCAACCTGGGGCGCGCCCACGTTGGCTTCTACCTTGAACTCACGCAGCAAACGGTCAACGATGATCTCCAGGTGCAGCTCGCCCATGCCGGCGATGATGGTCTGACCGGTCTCTTCATCGGTCCAGGTGCGGAAGGTGGGGTCCTCTTCAGCCAGCTTGTTCAGCACGATGCCCATCTTTTCCTGACCAGCCTTGGTCTTGGGCTCGATGGCAACGCGGATAACAGGCTCGGGGAACTCCATGCTCTCCAGGATAACGGGGTGCTTGGGATCGCACAGGGTGTCGCCGGTGGTGGTGTTCTTCAGACCAACAGCGGCGGCGATGTCACCGGCGTAGCAGACCTCGATGTCCTGACGATGGTTTGCGTGCATCTGCAGGATGCGGCCCATACGCTCGTTGTTCTCCTTCACGGAGTTGTAAACGGTGGTGCCGGCTTCCACTTTACCGGAGTATACGCGGAAGAAGCACAGCTTACCAACGAACGGGTCGGTCGCGATCTTGAATGCCAGAGCGGCGAAGGGAGCGTTGTCGTCGGAAGGACGGCTGGTCTCCTCGCCGGTCTCGGGATCCACGCCCTTGATGTCCTCAATGTCGGTGGGGGCGGGCATGTAATCCACGATGGCGTCCAGCAGCTTCTGAACGCCCTTGTTGCGGTAAGAAGTACCGCAGGTCACAGGAACGATGGTGTTGGCAATGGTCTCTTTGCGCAGAGCCTTCTTGATCTCTTCCTTGGTCAGCTCTTCGCCGTCCAGGTACTTCATCATCAGCTCTTCGTCGCCTTCGGCCACGGCCTCCAGCAGCTCGGCACGATACTGCTCAGCCAGTTCCTTCATATCCTCGGGGATGGGCTCCACGCGGATATCCTTGCCCATGTCATCGTAGTAGACATCGGCCTGCATATCGATCAAGTCGATGATGCCGCGGAACTCATCTTCCTTGCCGATGGGCAGCTGGATGGGCACAGCGTTGCACTTCAGACGCTCGCGCATCATCTTTACAACACGGTAGAAATCGGCGCCCATGATGTCCATCTTGTTCACGTACGCCATGCGGGGTACGCGGTACTTGTCGGCCTGACGCCAAACAGTCTCGGACTGGGGCTCAACGCCACCCTTGGCGCACAGAACGGTAACGGAACCGTCCAGAACACGCAGAGAACGTTCTACCTCAACGGTGAAGTCCACGTGGCCGGGGGTGTCGATGATGTTGATCCGGTGACGGTACTTTTTGGCCTTGGCGGGATCGTTCAGCAGCTCCGTGTGGCTCCAGTAGCAGGTGGTAGCAGCAGAAGTGATGGTAATACCACGCTCCTGCTCCTGAGCCATCCAGTCCATGGTAGCCGCGCCATCGTGCGTTTCACCGATCTTGTGGTTTACACCAGTGTAATACAGGATACGCTCGGTGGTGGTGGTCTTGCCGGCGTCGATGTGCGCCATAATGCCGATGTTTCTGGTCATTTCCAGAGAAACGTCTCTTGGCATATTAACCTCCTAAAAATACAGGGCGGATCAATAACGGTAATGAGCGAAAGCCTTGTTGGCTTCGGCCATCTTGTGAGTGTCTTCGCGCTTCTTCACGGCGTTACCGGTGTTGTTCACGGCATCCATGATCTCGTTGGCCAGACGCTCGCGCATGGTGCGCTCGCTGCGGGCCCGAGCATAAGCGGTCAGCCAGCGCAGACCCAGGGTCTCGCGGCGCTCGGCACGAACCTCAACGGGTACCTGGTAGGTGGAACCACCAACACGGCGGGCCTTAACTTCCAGGCTGGGCATGATGTTCTCCAAAGCCTTTTCGAACATCTCCAGGGGATCGTTACCGGACTTCTCCTTTACGAGCTCGAAAGCATCGTAAACAATTTTCTGAGCGACGCCCTTCTTGCCGTCCAGCATGATGCTGTTGATCAAGCGGGTCACCATCTTGGAATTGTACAGCGGATCGGCTAATACGTCACGCTTAGCAATGTTACCTCTTCTAGGCATCTTTCTTCCCTCCTTCACAGAATGATATCATCGGTACTCGAAAGCAAAAAACTCCCGTTGTGCCATACAAAAGGTCTAAGTATCTATAACAAGACGCCTTTGATGGCGGGGTAAACGTTAATTACTTCTTCTTAGCACCGGCCTTGGGGCGCTTCGCGCCGTACTTGGAGCGGGCCTGGTTGCGGTTGGCCACACCCTGGGTATCCAGAGTACCACGGATGATGTGGTAACGAACACCGGGAAGGTCCTTAACACGGCCGCCACGGATCAGTACTACGCTGTGCTCCTGCAGGTTGTGGCCGATGCCAGGAATGTAAGAGGTCACCTCGATACCATTCGTGAGCTTTACACGGGCTACCTTACGCAGAGCAGAGTTGGGCTTCTTGGGGGTCATGGTACGAACAGCGGTGCATACACCACGCTTCTGGGGGCTGTTAGCGTCACTGTAAGACTTGTCCAGAGAGTTGTAGCTCTTCTGCAGAGCAGGAGCGGTAGACTTGCGGACAGACACCTCACGGCCTTTGCGTACAAGCTGGTTAAAAGTAGGCATTTTGTTCTCCTTTCTTTAAAGTATTTATGTTAAGGCGGCAAGCCGCCGTAACATCGCGTAAACATAGTTGTACCCTATCAGCACAACACTTTTATTTTACACACAAGATTTATTCATGTCAACAGTATTTTCAAAAAAATGTTGGGCAAATCAACAAATTTTTATTTTTGCCTCTCTTCGACAAAACTTCCCCGCTCCCCTGCCCTGCCGTGCATGCTTCTACGGCAGGCAAACAGGCTGCGGGCTGGCGCAAAGCGGCTTTTTTACAAGGCCAGGGTCCTGTTTTGACTCAGGTAAAAACAGGGCCGCCCGGTTCTTCCGGGCGGCCCTGTTCGTACGGTTCTTGCGTGTTGCTTACTCCGCAGCGCCCACAACAGCCATTTCAGGCTCCTGCTCGGGGGCTTCGGCAGCTTCGGTCTCGGCGGGGGTGATGCCCAGCTCCTGCTGTTCCCGCAGGATAAGCTCGGCTTCCACCTCGTCCAGGCCGGTGCCGGCGGGGATCAGCTTACCGATGATGACGTTCTCCTTCAGGCCCATCAGCGGGTCGACCTTGCCCTTGATGGCGGCTTCGGTCAGCACGCGGGTGGTCTCCTGGAAGGAAGCGGCGGACAGGAAGCTGTCGGTGGACAGAGAAGCCTTGGTGATACCCAGCAGCACGTCGGTGTACTGGGCCAGCTTCAGGCCCTCCTCGCCGGCGGCGATGCGCTCCATCAGAGCGGCGTTCTGGGTCTCCACTTCCATCTTGTCGGCCAAAGCGCCGCCGATCAGGTTGGTGGAACCAGCGTCGTCCACGCGCACCTTGCGCATCATCTGGCGCACGATGACCTCGATGTGCTTATCGTTGATCTCTACGCCCTGCAGACGGTAGACCTTCTGCACTTCCTGGATCAGGTAGTTCTGCACCGCGATGCGGCCCTTGATGGCCAGGATGTCGTGGGGATAGGCGTGACCTTCGGTGATCATATCGCCCTTCTCCAGCTGCTGGCCCTCGGTGATGCGGATGCGCTGGCCGAAGGGGATCAGGTAGCTCTTCTCGGCGGGGGCGCCGTTCTCGTCCACACCGCTGACCACCACGTGGCGGTTCTTCTTGCTGTCGTCGATGTGAGCGGTACCGGCGATCTCGGTCATGATGGCCAGAGCCTTGGGCCGGCGGCTCTCGAACAGCTCCTCAACGCGGGGCAGACCCTGGGTGATGTCCTCAGCAGATGCGATACCGCCGGTGTGGAAGGTACGCATGGTCAGCTGGGTACCGGGCTCACCGATGGACTGGGCAGCGATGATACCAACGGACTCACCGATACGAACGGGATCGCCGTTGGCCAGGTTGGAGCCGTAGCAGTGAGCGCACACACCAACCTTGGCGCGGCAGTTCAGCACGCTGCGGATCTGCAGCTCGGTGATGCCGGCGGCCTCGATCTTCTCGGCGTCGAACAGGTCCATCATCTTGCCCTCGGGCACGATGACAGCGCCGGTCTTGGGATCGCACACGTCGCCCACGGCGTAACGGCCGATCAGGCGCTCACGGAAGGTCTCGATCTCTTCCTTGCCTTCCCGGATGTCGGACACCCAGATGCCCTCGGTGGCGCCGCAGTCCTCTTCACGGACGATCACGTCCTGGGAAACGTCCACCAGACGGCGGGTCAGGTAACCGGAGTCGGCGGTACGCAGAGCGGTATCCGCCATGCCCTTACGGGCGCCGCGGCAGGAAACGAAGTATTCCAAGATGTTCAAGCCTTCACGGTAGTTGGCGCGAATGGGCATCTCGATGGTCTTACCGGCGGTGTTGGCCAGCAGGCCGCGCATGCCGGCCAGCTGCTTGATCTGGTTCATAGAACCACGGGCGCCGGAGTCCGCCATCATGAAGATGGGGTTGCGGTCTTCCAGGTTGTCGGCCAGAGCCTTGGACACCTTGTCGGTGGTCTCCTGCCAGATCTGGATC
>CASEVW010000188.1 GCA_949291395.1 uncultured Oscillospiraceae bacterium
CAGGAAGCAAACAACACCGATGGCCACCGGCGGCTGTGGAAGCACAACGATGAACAGGATGCGACTCTGAACAATCACGAGACCCGCATCACGATCTTAGAAAGGAAGGAATGAAATGATGAAGAACATCAACTGGAAAGTACGCCTGGCAAACAAGACATTTTGGTTGAGCCTGATCCCGGCGGTGCTGCTGCTGATCCAGGTGGTGGCCGCAGTATTCGGTTACACCCTGGACCTGGGCGAGCTGGGCAACCGGCTGCTGGCGGTAGTGAACGCCCTCTTCGCCGTGCTTGCGATCCTGGGCGTGGTGAACGACCCCACCACCCAGGGTGTGGCTGATAGCAAGCAGGCGCTTACTTATGTGACCCCCAAAGCGAAAGAGTAAAGGAAAGCCCCCGAACCGTCCGGAAATTCCGGATAGTTCGGGGGCCTTTTTGCGTTGTAGGTACACACATAAGGTACACACTTTTATTTTTATATCTGCATAATTGTTTGCATATTGCAAAGTTTATTCAATTTTAAGCAAGTATTTTCTCTATAAAAGCATATTATTTCGCATAAAAAAATAAGCGCGAGGGTTCGAATCCCTCTCTTTCCGCCAGAAAAACCCCGGTAGAACGCAAGTTCTGCCGGGGTTTTCTCTATCTTCTGCGAAAAATTACCCCTTACAATACCCCTATGCTACACAAATCGAAAGATGATGAAATAGGTTGAATTTAACCTATTTTGTGGTATACTGAAATTAGGAGGTGCTGACAATGATGGTGAACACAAAAAACCTGATCAGTATTACGGAAGCGAACCAAAACTTCAGCCGGGTGGCCCGGATGGTGGACGAAAACGGGGCAGCGGTGATTTTGAAAAACAATGTGCCTCGGTATCTGGTGGTGGAGTTTGGCCAGGCAGAGGCAGTTCAGTATGCGGATGACGAGGACGTGATGGCGATCTCGCGCCGCCTTGCCAAGCGCAACCGGGAAGCCTACGAGGAGCTTGCAAAATGATCCGTTTGCGAAAAAGCCAAGTGCTGCAGCTGCATGCGCAGCTCGTGCAGCAAGCTGGCGGTAGTGATGGGCTGCGAGATGAGGGTCTGCTGGATGCGGCACTGGAAGCGCCCTTTCAAAGCTATGGAGGACAGATGGCTTACCCCACACTGTTTGGCCAGGCAGCCCGTCTCGGTTACGGTCTGGTGAAGAACCATCCGTTCGTGGATGGGAATAAGCGGATCGGCGCACACGCCGCACTGGTGTTTTTGACGTTGAATGGCGTGGAGCTGGAGTATACGCAAAGAGAGCTTGCGGACGAGTTCCTTGGGGTGGCCGCGGGAACGGTAAGCTGCGAAATGCTGGCGGCCTGGATCGTGGCCCACCAGAAATAAGGTGACTGGAGGAAGGGACAAAGCAAACACGAGACACATCATCACGGCAGGCCTGCCAGGGCCGCTTGCAAGCAAAACGCTCCCGGCTCAATGAAAAGCCGGGAGCGGTTTGGTTTGCCGGGCACCCAGTCAGACGGACGTGCCGTTCTTGCCGCCGCCGGGCTCCGGCAGCAGCTCGCACAAAAGGCGGGTGTCGATCTGCAAGATGACGCACAGCCGCAGCAGCAGGCGGCTGCTGGGGGTGCGGCTCCCGCTTTCGATCTGCTGGTACCACCGGGTGGAGATCCCCGCAAGATCTGCCACCCGTTCCTGGGTCAAAGCCAGCTGACAGCGGGCCGTGCAGGCCGCCTGGCCAAAGGCCTTTTCAAAATTCCTCACAACAGCGTGTCTCCTTCCTGCAAAACAGTGTACCGCTTTTTTGGCGGCTGCGGGTGGAAAGACGCGCGAAGTAGGCAAAAACGGAAAAAAGAGGGCCGGCTTTTGCCAAAAAAACGAACTTCAGGATAGGACGCGTTCAAAAAAACGTCTGCTGCCGCCGGCAGGGCTTGCTGCAAGCACGATCCGGTTAAAATGGTTAAACGAAACTGGGAAAAATGATTTTATCGCACAATTTTAAACAGGTAAAAATGTACAAGTTGTACGAAAAGTGTTTCGAATCGGAGAAAATGTTTAACCGGTTATAGAGCAGCCTAACTATATGTGTTATAATGCATGTAATTAAGCGTGATAAAGCGGTGCGTCTTTTTTGGGCGTTTGCTGCGTTTGTTAAAGTGAGGGTGTTACTTGTGGCTTTGGAAATTACAATGTTTGGCGGATTTTCCATGCGGTATCAGGGCCGGCAGCTGAAGCTGGAACGGAACAACATGACCCGTTCCATGCAGGTGTTGCAGCTTCTTTTGTATTCCGGAGCAGAGGGCGTGCCCAAACAGACGTTGATGGACGCGATCTTTGGCGACGATGAGACGGTGACCAATCCCGCCAATAACCTGAAGGTGACCATCAGCAATCTGCGCCGCATTTTAAAGCGGGAGGGCCTGCCGGATACCACCACCGTGGTGTTCAAGGGCGGCAATTATCATTTTGTTTCGGATCTGGAGATCCTGGTGGATGCCTTCCTGTTTGAGCAGCAGGTCCAGCGGGCGGAGCAGAGCACCGGCGCTGACCGGCTGCATCAGCTGGAACAGGCCTGCGGGCTGTATGGCGGCGATTTTCTGCCCCACATGGCGGGGGACGACTGGGCCATGGCAGCTGCCGTACATTATAAAAAGGAATATATGGACTGTGCCGCGCAGCTGGCCGGCGCGCTGGAGCAAGCCCAGAACTGGCAGCAGCTGCTGCGGCTGGCCTCCCAGGCGTCGGTGCTGTGCCCCCAGGAAGAGTGGGACGTGCTGCGCATCCGCAGTTTGCTGGCAATGGAACGCTACCAGGAGGCCAAGGAAGTTTACGAGGAGACCGTGAACCGCATGATGGACGAGTTCGGGGTAAAGCCCTCGCCCCGGCTCACCGACTGCCTGCGCCAGTTGGAGGAGGCAGTGCCCGGCCGCAAAGCCAGCCTGGAACAATTGCAGGAAGTGCTGCGGGAGGATGAGCGGCAGCAGGGCGCTTACTACTGCCCCTTCCCCAGCTTTATCGACACCTACCGCACGGTGTGCCGCATGCTGGAGCGCAGCGGCCAGTCCGCCTATCTGATGATGTGCTGGCTCACCGATAAAAACGACCAGCGGGTGGAGGACAAAAAGGCCCTGGGCCGGGTCATGCCGCTGGTGGGGGAGGCCATCCAGGCGGCGCTGCGCCGGGGCGATGTGTACACCAAGGCGGAAAACGACCGCTATCTGGTGCTGCTGCTGGGCATCAATAAGGAAAACTGCAATATCGTGACCCAGCGCATCGGCAATTCCTACAAAGAGCTGCGGCGGGGCGGCCGGGTGCCGGCCATGAACCTGCACTTCAAGACCGCTCCCGTGTACGACCATCTGGACACCGCTTCTGGCGCCGGCCGGTTTGAACTGTAAGGGAGGAAGCGCCCATGTCTAGCTCAAACCAGACCAAAAAGAAAAAGATCAGCGGCATTACCATCGTGCAGATCCTGCTGGTGCTCGTCATCCTGGCGGCGCTGGCGGTGATCGGGCTGCGGCTGCTGGACTATAAAAAGGGAAAAGACAGCTACGATGCCCTGCGCCAGACGGCCCTGCAGACCACTTCTCAGGAACAGACCGGGGAAGAAGCGGCCTTTGAACCGCTGCAGATCGACTTTGCGGCCTTGCAGGAGCAGGGGCCGGACATCATCGGCTGGATCGACTTTGACTCGGTGGAGATCAGCTATCCCATCGTGTACAGCGGCGACAACAGCTATTACCTGCGCCGCCTGTGGGACGGCAGCTACAACCAGGCAGGCACCCTGTTCCTGGAAGGCAACAACCAGAGCCTGAACGACCTGCACGCCATCGTGTACGGGCACAATATGCGCAACGGCACCATGTTCGCTCCCTTGAAAGAGTATCTGGATCCGGCTTTTTTTGCGGAAAACGGAGGCTGGTTCACCCTGTACACGCCGGAAGGCGCTTGGCGCTACCAGTTGTTCTCCATCCACGAGGCCGATCCGGACGACCCGCTGTATACCGTGGGCTTTGTGGTGGGGGATGAATACACCGCCTTTTTGAAGAGCCTGCGGGACGCCCGCCTGTACGATACCGGCGTGACGGTGTATTCCGACGACCAGGTGCTGACCCTGAGCACCTGTACCGACGACGCGGCAGGGCGCATCGTGGCCCATGCCCGCCGGGCGGAACCGGTGGACCTGGGCTGAGTACGGTCGGGGCACGATCCCTCAGTCAGCTTACGCTGACAGCTCCCTTTACTCGGGGGGACGCCATTGGCAAAGAGGCAAAACTTTCGTTCACGCCAGCGCCCCCTTGTGTAAGGGGGGATGGCCCGGCGGCAGCCGGGACGGGGGGGATTGATCCCGCCACGGCAAAGCCAGCGGGCAGCGGCCCAGCCAGAACGATCGCCTCGCTTGCGGCAAGTTCACAATATTCTGATTTGATTTCTGTAACAGCAAAAAGCCGCCGGTTTTGCCGGCGGCTTTTCGCTGTTTGAGAGCTAGAAAAAGGGAGAATACACACATGTTGTATGTGGGGTCAGTGAAAAGGAAGGAGCGATGTTATACCAAAGCCTGGCCCAGTGCCTGGCAGGCGGCTTCCGCTTCCTGGTCCGGCGCGTTGTTGCAGATCACGCCGTCACAGGCCAGCAGCGCGCCGTCCGCGGCGCACTGGTCCTGCCAGGTGCGCATCCATTCGCCGTCGCCCCAGTCGTAGGAGCCGAAGAGGGCGATCGTTTTGCCCGATAATTTGGGTTCACAGGCGGTGAACATGGGCTCGAACTCGCCTTCCTCCAGCTGCTCGGCCCCCATGGCGGGGCAGCCAAAGGCAATGGCGTCGAATTGGTCCATCTGCTCCGGGCCAAATTCAGCGGCGGTGAACAGCTGGGCCTCGCCGCCGGCGGCGGTCACGCCCTGGGCCACAAAGCCAGCCATCTGTTCGGTATTTCCGGTACCGCTCCAATAAACAACAGCGATCTTACGCATGCAAAAAACATCCTTTCTGTCCGGGCACGTTGGCCCGCAAATGAGGGGGCAGCGTCAGGCGGCCACGGTGAGCTGCAGCACGCTGCGCCCGCTGGAAAACAAGCGGGAGTACACCCCGTGGCACTTTTTGAACTTGGCAAACAGCTTTGCGGTCTCGCATTCGTTGCAGTAGACCTTCCAGCAGCCGGAACATTTGTAGTGTGCCCCGGCGTGCCGGATAAAGCCCTCCACGTCCCCCAAGGGATAGTCCAAAAACAGGCCGATCTCATGGGGAAAGCCGCCGCCCAGGGCCAGCCGCTGGCTCAGGCGGTCCAGCGCATCGTCCAGGCCGGTCTCCGCATAGCCATAGCTTTGCAGAAATTCCGGCACACCGGGGCGGCACAGGTCCCGGGCAAGGCGGGCAGGGCGGTACACGTACACCAGCGCCTTGCCGTTCTGCGCCCGCAGCAGCCGCAGCCGTACGCCCTTTTGCCAAAAGGCCTCGCTCCAGGCAGATACCGCCGCCTGCAATTGGTCTTCCTGGGCGTAAGAGTAGGAAAACAGGTTGGCAGTTTTTATGTTGGCCAGGGTGGGCGAGCAATGCTGGATGAGGCAGCGTTCCAGGTTCATGAGCGGGGGGGCTCCTTTCGTGTTGATTTGTGGTTAGTTTTAACTAACTGATTGCATTATAGCATGCATTTCCGGGCCCCGCCTTTAAAATCGAAGCCAAAAGCTTTGAAAACGTTACCTGCCCAAAGTGGGAATATCAGCCAATGCCCTTGACAGCAATATTTAGTTAGTCTATACTAATCATGTAAAGTTAGTTTGGGCTAACCAAGTCCTTTCCATATAGAATAGGAGAAACAAAGAATGACCAAAGAATTGCTGGAAGCGATCTATGACCATCGGGAGATCTGCCGCGCGGTGGAGCGGCAGGACACCGGCCTTGCCCTGGAACTGTGGGAGCAGAAGGCGGCCTGCCTAGCGGGAGAGCAGCCAGCGGAGCGCAGTGCCATGCTGGAGGCCTTGAGCCAGAGCGTGTACGAGCATATCCTGCGGGTGCGGGGCACTGCCCCGGCGGATTACCGCCACGAAAGCCGCCAGATGTATGTCCGGCCCCTGCCCCAAAAGGCGCTGGTGGCCCACGGCAAGGAGATCCTGCGCCAGTATATCCGGCGGATGAACCAGGCCGGGCAGGACAGCGACCACATTGACATGGCCTGCTGCTACATTGCCAGCCATCTGAACGAGTCCCTCACGCTGGACACGGTGGCAAAGCAGGTGTTCGTGAGCAAGTGCTATCTGTGCCGCATGTTCCGCAGCCGCACCGGGCAGAGCTTTTCCCAGTATGTGACCGGCCAGCGGCTGGACCGGGCCGAACACCTGCTGCGCCACAGCGGCCTTTCCATCGACCGGATCGCCGAGCAGTGCGGGTTTGGGTCCGCAGCGTATTTTGCCACCTCCTTCCGGCGCAGGTACGGCTGCGCCCCCAGCGCCTACCGGCGGAAGATGCAGGAGCACCACCCGGCACGCCGGGCAGCAGGCTGATGAGGAGGGAAGCGGCTATGAAACAGACTGTGGAACAAAAGCG
>CASEVW010000189.1 GCA_949291395.1 uncultured Oscillospiraceae bacterium
CCGATTTTGGTGTGCAGCTCGCTGCACACCAAAATCGCTCCAACAGCTTACCTATGCGCCCCCTTGCCTGGCTCTCTCCGAAAGAAAAACTTGCTGCCTTCTTTGAATCTCTCACTGTACAAGATGTTTGACAAACCTACAGGGCTGCCCGAGGCGCTTTTTCGGCCCTTGGCCCCTTTGCTTTGCAGTATGGCCCCCGGCCCGCCCGGCCATACAGGCCCCTTGTGCCCGCCGCGCAAAACCGGTATAATAAATGGATGACCAAACATCGAAAGGCCATGCCTTTGCAGGAGGGACCATGAAACAGATCGAGATCTTTACCGACGGCGCGTGCAGCGGCAATCCCGGCCCGGGGGGCTGGGGTGCGGTGCTGCGCTATAAGCAATACGAAAAGGAGCTCTCCGGCGGCGAGGCCGAGACCACCAACAACCGGATGGAGCTCACCGCTTTCATCCGGGCGCTGGAACAGCTGAAAGAGCCCTGCGAGATCACCCTGTGCAGCGATTCCAAGTATGTGATCGACGGGCTGGAAAAGGGCTGGGCCAAGGGCTGGCGGGCCAGGGGCTGGAAAAAGAGCGACAAGTCCCCCGCCCTCAACCCGGACCTGTGGGGGCGGCTGCTGGACCTGTGCGAGCCCCATACCATCCATTATAAATGGATCAAGGGCCATGCAGGCCACCCGGAAAACGAGCGCTGCGACCGGCTGGCCGTGGAGCAAAGCAAAAAATACGGCGGCCGCCAGGCCTGACGGCCCGCACAAAAAGGAGACAAAACACCATGAGCGATATTCTGTTTCCCGGCAATGATTTTTCCACCTTTGAACAGCAGGACAAGGTGCTGGTGGGCGTTTCCGGCGGGGTGGACTCCGCCGTCTGCGTGCACATCCTGCGGGACCAGGGCTTCGCGGTCACCGGCGCGGTGATCCGTTTCTCCCCCGCCCACGACAAGGCCGTGGAGGAAGCCCAAAAAGCGGCTGCCGCCCTGGGCATCCCCCTGGAGGTCATCGAGGTCGGGGACCTGTTTGAAGAGCAGGTGGTAACGCCTTTCTGCCAGGCCTACTGCGTGGGCCAGACCCCCAACCCCTGCATCCTGTGCAACCCGGCGGTGAAGTTCCTTCTGCTGGCCCAAAAGGCGGACGAGCTGGGCATCCGGTTCATCGCCACCGGCCACTACGCCCGTGTGGAGGAGACCGCCCCCGGCCAGTATCATATCTGCAAGGCCGCCAGCACCGCCCGGGACCAGAGCTACATGCTCTACCGGCTGGGGCAGGACATCCTGTCCCGCCTGTGCCTGCCCCTGGGCGAGTTTGAAAAGGACGACATCCGCCAGATCGCCCGGGACCTGGGCCTGCCCTGCGCCGACAGCCCGGACAGCATGGAGATCTGCTTCATCCCGGACGGCGACTATGCCGCCTTCATCCGCAGCCGGGGCATGGAGGACCGCGCCGGCCGCTTTATCGGGCCGGAGGGCCAGGACTTAGGCCCCCACAAGGGCGTGATGCACTACACCCTGGGCCAGCGCAAGGGCCTAGGCATCGCCCTGGGCAAGCCGGTGTTCGTGAAAGCCATCCGGGAAAACGGCGACGTGCAGCTGGGCTGGGCCGGGGAGGAATTTTTCTCCGGCATGCGCCTGCGGGACGTGTGCTGTGCCGCCGGGGGCAGCCTGCCCGCCGGGGACTACCAAGTAAAGATCCGCAGCGCCGCCGAGCCGGTGCCCTGCCATTTTGACGGCAAGGATCTGGTGCAGTTTGCCCAGCCCGCCCGTGCCCCCGCCCCCGGCCAAAGCGCCGTGTTCTACGGCGGCGGCATCCTGTTGGGCGGCGGCTTCATTGCGGAAAGCATCCTGTAAGCCGCTTTTTTACATTCTTTTGAAACAAAAAATGGAGCCTCGGCTTTGCCGCAGGCTCCATTTTTTATTCTTGTTCCGTTTTGGGTCCCAGACGTTTCTGGATATCCGGGATGATCTCCGGGCAGACGAACTCGGAAATATCGCCGCCCAGGCCGGCCACCTCCCGCACGATGGAGGAGGACAGATACATGTATTGGATGTCCGTGGTCATGAACATGGTCTCCAGGCTGGGGCAGAGCTTTTTGTTGGTCAGCGCCATCTGGAACTCGTACTCAAAATCGCTCACCGCACGCAGGCCCTTGATCAGGGTGCAGGCCCCCACATGGGCCGCATACTCCGCCAGCAGGCCGCCAAAGAAATCCACCCGCACGTTGGGCAGGTCCTTGGTCACCCGGCGGGCCAGCTCCACCCGCTCGGCGGCGGTGAAGGCGGTGTTGGTCTTGGCGTAGTTGACCATGATCAGCACGATGACCTCATCGAACAGACCCGAAGCCCGCCGGATGATGTCCAGATGGCCTTTGGTGATGGGGTCGAAACTTCCGGGGCAGATGGCGATTCGTTTTTCCATGGATGTATGATTCCTTTCCGGGCGGGCAAAGATATTTGCCCGCATTCTGTCCGGCAGGCAAGGCCCGCCGCCGCTTTTTAAGACCCTGGCCGCACACCGTGCCGCCAGGACGCCCCTTAGTATACCCCCGAAAAACTGCCCTTGTCAATATATTCCCCTTTTTTCCGTCGAACGATCATAACGCAATGGCTTCCAGCATGGCTTCGCCCCGGCTCCACAGCAGCCAGGTCACAACCGCCCCGGCCAGCAGCACCACCGCCAGGCAGCCCAGCGTCCCGGTCAACCACCAGGCCGCTCCGCCCAGCAGCATCAGCCCAAAATCCGCCAGCAGGGCCGTGCCCACCGCGGCGGACTGTTTGACCACCACCGTGTCGTTCACCGCATCCAGCTTGGGCCACCGCAGGTTAATGAGCAGTCCCGCCAGGGCCACGTACCAGTTGTAGCACAGGCACAGCAGCAGCAACACCGCCGTGTCCGCCAGGCTCAATCTGCCGCCGACGCCCAGCAGCAGGCTGCACAGCAGCACAAAGGGCAGGCACACCAGGTAATGGAACAGCGCCTTGGCCCACAGGATCTCCCGGCCGGACAGCGGCAGGCTGCGCAGCACCCAGAAGCTCCGGCCCTCCAGGCTGACGGCGCTGGCGGTGATGGTGGTCATGCCCAGCACAAAGGCGCTGAATCCCGCCGCCACCGCCAGCAGCGGCAGCTGATCCAGACCCTCGCTGGCAAGCAGTTCCATCACCTGGTCTCGCTGCACCACCACGGCCACAGACGCCCCCAGATAGAGCAGCAGCCCGATGCCGGTGTTGAACAGATAGATGGGGGTGTTCACCCAGCGCTGCCACTCCTTTTTTACCAGAGCCCGGCGGGCGGTACCGCTCTCCAGCCGGCCCAGCCGGTAGTCGCTTTTCCCCCGCCGCTGGGTCAGGGCCGCCAGCACGCTGCCATAAAAACGGCCGCAGGCGATCCCCGCTGCCAGCAGCGGCACCACCGCCAGCACCGCTAGTTTGGCAAGGCCCGCCGCATCGCCCAGGCAGCCATCGGCCAGC
Source organism: uncultured Oscillospiraceae bacterium (assembly GCA_949291395.1). Taxonomy (GTDB): domain Bacteria; phylum Bacillota; class Clostridia; order Oscillospirales; family Ruminococcaceae; genus Allofournierella. The sequence continues at coordinate 3,466 of CASEVW010000189.1, forward strand.
CAGACGAAGGGCGCGGCCCAGGCGCCGATCTCGCCGGTCTGGTAAAAGGTGGGGGTATTCATACCCAGCATCACAGCGCAGAGCAGCACCGTGCCCGCCAGATACATCAAATTTTCCGCCAGCGCCCGGCGGGTGCACCAGCCGCTCACCGCCGCCATCACAAAGCCGAACAGCAGCGCCAGGGTGGTGGGCAGCGCCGCCAGCAGCACGCCGCCCAG
>CASEVW010000190.1 GCA_949291395.1 uncultured Oscillospiraceae bacterium
AAACTTACAAATTCAAGTTGTCCTCGATTCTCTGCGTTCTTTACCAGCATTTTTATCACCCTGCACCATTATACCGCATTTTCGCTCTCTATACGAGAAAAAGGCCACCTTTTGGTGACCTTTTTCGACAGGCTGAGAGCTTCGGGTTTTACCCGAAGCTCTTTTTTGTTTGATGATACGCTTCCCGTTTCTATTTCTTATAAGTCTCTGCCAGTCCCCTGCGGCTCAACAGTTTTGGGTCATTCATCTCGATTTTCTTTCCCATTGCGCAGGCGGGTCTTCCGTATGCTATAATAGGCACGACCGTTTAAACAGATAAACGAACAGGAGGGTGATGAAGATGGAATTTGATGCACAGATCGCGCAGCTGACCGAGGAATTCCAGCGCTGCCAAAAGACGTTGCATGCCCTGGGGGACGAAAACCGGCAGCACCTGATCCTGCATATGGCCCAGATGGGCCGGTGCGAGGGGGTACGCGTGGGCGAGATCACCGCAAAGACCCATCTTTCCCGCCCTACCGTTTCGCATCATCTGCAAATTTTAAAAGACGCCGGTCTCGTGAAAATGCGCCGGGAGGGCACCCGCAACTACTATTATTTTGATGCGGACACCGCCGCCATGGAGGATCTGATCCAGATGCTCACCCATGCGGCCGCCATTATGGCCGCCCTGCCGGACCGTGCCGGCGAACCCGAATTTTAACATACGGAGGACCTGACAATGGACACACTCACTGTTATGAAAAACCGCCACAGCGTTCGGCAGTATCTGGATAAGCCCCTTTCCGGCGAAGTGTTGGCCGCTCTGGAAGAGGAGATCCGCCTTTGCAACCAGGAAAGCGGGCTGCACATCCAGCTGGTGAAAGATGAACCCAAGGCCTTTGACAGCTTTATGGCCCATTACGGCAAGTTCAGCGGCGTGAAGAATTACATCGCCCTGGTGGGCAAAAAAAGCAAGGACCTGGACGAGGTCTGCGGCTATTACGGCGAGCGCCTCGTGCTGCGCGCCCAGGAGCTGGGCCTGAACACCTGCTGGGTGGCCATGACCTACAGCAAGATCCCCGGCGCGTTCCAGGTGGACAGCGGCGAAAAGCTGACGGTGGTCATTGCCATTGGCTACGGCGCCGTGCGGGGCGCGGCCCACAAGTCCAAGGAGGAGACCGCCGTGAGCAATGTGAGCGCCGATTCTCCCGAGTGGTTCCGCAAGGGCGTACAGGCGGCCCTGCTGGCCCCCACCGCCATGAACCAGCAGAAGTTCCAGCTGCTGTACCAGGATGGCAAGGTGACCGCAAAGGCGGGCATGGGCTTTTACGCCAAGGTGGATCTGGGCATTGTGAAATACCACTTTGAAGCCGCCTCCGGTCACAAGGTGGAGGCTTGAGCCTGGACGGCGGTGTTTATCGCACGTTGTCCTCTGCAACAGGGCAAAGGCCCTGAGAAACCCGCTGGTGACTTCGCTGCTGAAGTCACCAGCTTTTCTTTGAAAAAGAGCATGGTAAAAAGGTCGAGGCACTCCCCTGCTTTTCACACACAAAGAGGGCAAAACGCAAAATTCAATGCGTTTTTGCCCTCTCTTTTTGCGTTTTCGGGTTCTTTTTCTGTTTTTTAAAACATTTAATAGAACATGCTCTTCAAAAATGTGCTCGATTTTTCTCTTTTGATGCGCAGATTCACCAAGAAAACAAGACAAATTTTGCTTTTTCTTTTATTCATAAAACTTGTTCATCATTATGACAGTTTTTTGTACAATTGTTTGTTTAGTTTATCAATTGAAACAATCGTTCAAAATATTTATACTAGATATTACAACAACGCACCGTATCGCACAGGAAGGGAGAAAATTACAATGAGCGAACCCACTGCAAGAGAGCTGCTGGTCAAACTGACCCAGGAGGCGGAACGTTTAAGATTGCTGGATCTGGCCGATCGCTGCCAGTCTCTGGACGAATTAAAAACTTGCCTGCGTGCCATGCTCAATGGCGTAGCCTGATCTTTTTCGGGTATATCATTCACAGCGCATTTCCCCGGGGGCAGCTTTGGCTGCTCCCGATTTTTTGTGTGCAAAAAGAGGCTCCGGGGCCCGCAAAGGTCCCAGAGCCTCTTTTGTGTTTTCCATGGGGCTTTTTATTCCTCGCCCTGTTTGCGCAAAAAGCGCTGGCTGAACTCTTCCGGCTCGATGGGGGCGCTGTAGTAGTAGCCCTGGCCGTAGTCGCAGCCGATCTGGCGGATGAAGTCTTCGTCCTCTTTCAGCTCGATGCCCTCCACCACCGTTTGGATGTGCAGGTCCTTGGCAAGGCGGGCCACGTTTTTCAGCGCCAGCATGTTCTTCTGCTTTTTCTCCGGGTAGCTTTCCAGCAGGAAAGCTTTGTCAAACTTCACCTCGTCCACCGCAATGCTGGACAGCACGTTCAGCGACGAATAGCCGCTGCCAAAATCGTCCAGCGACAGGCGGAAGCCTTTTTTCCGCAGGCGCTGCAGGGTGCGGTTCATCTCCTCAATGTTCTCGATGGCCAGGCCCTCCAGGATCTCCAGCTGGACGAACCGGCTCTCGATCTGGTACCGCCCCAGCACGTTGCACAGCCGCTCCACATAGTCCGACTGGTAGAACAGCCGCTTGGACTGATTCACCGAGATGCAGATGGGCTCGTAGCCCTCATCGATCCACTGGCGCAGCTGGCGGCAGGTGTATTCCACCATATACAGGTCCAGCTGGGCGCAGAAGCCGTTTTTCTCAAAAGCCGGGATGAACTGGTCCGGATAGACCAGCGTCTGGTCCTGCTGGATCCAGCGCACCAGCGCCTCCGCCCCGGCCACCTTACCGGATCTCAGGTCCATCTTAGGCTGCAAAAATAGCTTGAATTCCTGGCTGTTCAGCGCGTCCTGCATGCTGCTCTCGATGGCATTTTGCAGGTTTTCCGCCAGGTGCATGGAGCGGTCGTAGAAGGCCAGCACGCTTTTGTAGTTGGTCTCGGTGTGCTTTTGGGTGAATTCCGCCCGGTGCAGCAGCTCCTGACCCATCTGCACCGGATCCTCCCCTTCTTCCTGGGCAACGGCCACGCCGCTGTACAGGATGATGGGATAGCTGATGTTCAGCTGGCGGCTGATCCCGTTGATCTGGTCCAGGATGCGCTGCATCCGCTGGCGCACGGCGGTGCGGTCGGTCTGGTGCAGGGCCAGGTAGAACTGGTCGGCGTTGGCACGGCAGAAGATCTCTTCGGGGCCAAGGCTCTCCCGCAGCACGTCCGCGGTCTTTTGCAGCACCCGATTCGCCTGCTCCTTGCCCATGATCTCGTTGATATACTGGAACTGACGCAGGTTGATGCCCGCCACGCTGTACTGCCAGTCTTTTTCCAGCAAAAAGGCCAGCTCTTGCTGGAATTTTTCAAAATTGTACGCGCCGGTCAGCTTGTCGTAATAGGCCAGGCGGACCAGCTCCCGGTCGCTGCTGCGCATCTCACGGCGCACATAGACCATCAGGCCGATGCACAGCACGATCACCAGGCCGATCAGGATGTTGGCGCTGATGAGCACCGAATAAACGGGGCTGCGGCCGGAATTCACCGGATCTACGCAGAGCAGATACCAGCCGTTCACGTGCATGGGCTGCATGTAGCCGGTGTATTCCTCGCCGTTTTCCGTCAGGGTCACGGTACAGGAGGTCTCCCCTTGCAGGGCTTTTTCCAGCGATGCCCGGCCCGCTTCGCTGAGCTGGGCGCTTTCCAGCGCCGAGCCATCCACCGGACGGAACACGTTTTCGGTGGAAGCGGCGATCACCCGGCCGGTGCCGTCCAGCCAGGTGATGTCCAGATCCATCCGGGCGATGCTCTCCTCTTCCAGGATGCGCTCAAAGGCGCTCAGGCCCTTGGTGCCGCACACCACGCCGCTCACCGAGCCCTCGGTATTGTACACCGGCATGCCGTACACCAGGATCTGCCGCTGCAGCGTATCGTCAAAGAAGACCGGCGAAACGCCCTGCTGCCCCGCAAGCGCCTGCCGGATCAGCTGCTGCAATTCCGGTTGCAGCTGGTCAAAGGGGATGTTCTGCTCAATGCGGCCGGTGGCGGTCACCCGGCTTTGCAGCCCGTCCGCCGTATAGTAGCCGATGCGCAAAAACGGGTCATTGCCCTGGGCGGTCTGCACGCCCTGCACAAAGCTGCTGAAATCCGGCGCGTCCTGATTTTTGATAAACTCCGCCAAAATTTGCAGTGCCGAACTGTCTGACTGCATCTGCCGGCGCATGCTCAGCCGGTATTCCCCAATGGCCGTTTGCAGCTGGGTCATGTAGGACTGGCGGTTCGCCTGCTGGATGGAATAGATCCCCAGGCAGGATGTGGTGATAAGGCCCACGCCGATGAGTATGGTGGACAGTGTGATCTTGACAAATCGCCCGTGGACCATGGATCGTTTTTTTCGCCTTACCATGCGCTTCCTCTCGTTTCGTCTGCCGGCAGCCGGGGCCGCCAGGGCGGAAAATGTATCATTAAGGGTTTTCCCTAGTATTCCAGTATTTATATTACTCATTTTGCCTTTGAATTTCAACCATTTTCGTCGTTTGCAGCCCCTTTGGCCCCCAAATTTTCCGTCTTGCAAAAAAAATTTTGCGCGCGGAGCTTTGCTTATATAAAGGTAAGGGCCGGAAGATTTTTCCGTCCCAAAAATGGGACTGATAAATTTTTGACTGTTTTCTTCTTGACAGCGGGCCGCTCTTGCGCTAAAATATGCTTAAATAATTTTAGTTAAATTTTTTTAATTAAAATTATGGAATCTTTATACTTCCAATTTAGAAGCAGAAAGTGAGAAGTTGACTATGTTTGAAAAAGTGCGTGATATTATCGTTGAGACCCTGAGCTGCGAAGCCGATGCCGTTACCATGGAGGCCACCCTGGCCGACGATCTGGGCGCTGACAGCCTGGACGCCGTGGAGCTGAACATGGCTCTGGAGGACAACCTGGGCGTTTCCATCCCCGACGAGCAGCTGGCTGAGATGAAGACCGTTGGCGACATCGTAACCTACCTGGAAGCCAACGCCTGATCCCACTGGATCGTCCCACCCCACAGGGTGCGGCCGGTATTTTGCACACAGCTCCGGCGAGGCAGGACTTTGACAAACGGGTCACGCCGTTGCAAGATCCCGCCTTGCCGGAATTTTTTGTGCCAAAAAACCGGTCGCTTTGCAAAAATGATGAATGAGGAGGTTCCCGGAATGACCTTGGAACAAATCACCAGCCTGCTGAAGGCTTTTGACGAAAGCTCCGTTTCCCGCCTGGAGTATTCCTGCGGCGAAGAGCAGATCACTTTGGAAAAAGCGGCTGTCCAGCTGGCTGCCGCTTCGATGATGCCGGCCATGGCCGAGCCCGCGGC
>CASEVW010000191.1 GCA_949291395.1 uncultured Oscillospiraceae bacterium
CCAGCAGCACGTCGCCGGTCTCGGCGCCGGCAGCGGCCCGCAGGGCGGCCTTCTCTTCCTCGGTGAGGAACTTTTCAAAGCTGGAGGTCTCGCCGTCGGCGGTCAGTCGGGTGTAGGCCAGGCCCTTGGCGCCGTAGGTCTTGGCCACGTCGCCCAGCTTGTCGATGGTCTTGCGGGTCAGCTTGTCGGCCAGGCCCTTGCAGTTGATCAGGCGCACGCTGCCGCCCGCCTCGATGGCGCCCTTGAAGGGGGCGAACTCGCTGGTGCGCACGGCATCGGTCACGTCCACGATCTCCAGGCCGAAGCGGGTGTCCGGCTTGTCGGAACCGAAGCGGGCCATGGCCTCGTCCCAGGGCATCCGCTGGAAGGGCACGGCCACATCCACGTTCAGGATCTCTTTCCACAGCTTCTGGATCAGGCCCTCGTTCAGGGTCATGATGTCGCCCTCGGTGACGAAGCTCATCTCCAGGTCCACCTGGGTGAACTCGGGCTGACGGTCGGCCCGCAGGTCCTCGTCCCGGAAGCAGCGGGCGATCTGGAAGTACCGGTCAAAGCCGGACAGCATCAAAATCTGCTTATACAGCTGGGGAGACTGGGGCAGGGCGTAGAAATGGCCCGGCTGCACCCGGCTGGGCACCAGATAGTCACGGGCGCCTTCCGGGGTGCTCTTGATGAGCATGGGGGTCTCGATCTCGCAGAAGTGATGGTCGCAGAAATAGTTGCGGATGATCTGGCAGATCTTGCTGCGCAGCACGATGGGCTCGTGCATGCTGGGGCGGCGCAGGTCCAGATAGCGGTATTTCAGCCGCAGTTCGTCTTTCACCTTCACCTCGTCCCGGATCTCAAAGGGGGTGTTCTCGGCGGCGCTGAGCACCCGCAGCTCGGTCACGTACAGCTCCACGTCGCCGGTGGCGATCTTGTCGGTCTTGGCGTCCCGCTCCCGCAGGATGCCCTTGGCGATGACCACATACTCGCTCTTCAGGCTGCCGGCCTTTTCAAAAACTTCCTTGTCGGTGGAGTCGTCGAACACCATCTGCAAAATGCCGGTGGTATCCCGCAGGTCGGCAAAGATGATGCCGCCCTTGTCACGGCATTTGGCGATGGAACCGGCCACCACCATCTCCTGCCCGGCCTGGGCCAGGCGCACCTCGCCGCAATAGTGGGTGCGGCGCAGATTTCCCATGGTTTCCATAATCTGTTTTCCCCTTTATCAAAGCGTTTGGGCCAGCTGGCCCGAAAAAATTCTTAGACCGCTTTATTATAGCGCTTTTGGGCGCAGAATACAAGGCGCAGAGAGGCCTCCGCCGGGCTTTGCCGTTGAATTTTGCCCGTTTGGGCCTTACAATAAGGGTATCAGCTGATCTTGAAGCATAAGGAGGTTTTTATGCTTTACACTACCACGATCCCTTCCCCTTTGGGGCCGCTGCTTTTGGCCAGCGATGGGCAGGCACTTTGCGGCCTGTGGCTGGGCCAGCGGCGCTACTGTGACCAGGTTTTGGCGGAGGGCGCCCGGGAAAACGCCGCCCTGCCGGTGTTCGGCCAGGCCCGCCGCTGGCTGGACGCCTATTTTGCCGGGCAGCAGCCTTCCCCCACCGCGCTGCCCCTTGCGCCCCGGGGCAGCGCTTTCCGCCAGCAGGTATGGCGGCTGCTGCTGGAGATCCCCTACGGCCAGGTGACCACCTACGGCGAACTGGCCCGGCAGCTTTCCGCCGGGACCGGCCGCCCCATGGCCAGCCAGGCGGTGGGCGGGGCGGTGGGGCACAACCCCGTCTCCATCATCATCCCCTGCCACCGGGTGGTGGGGTCGGGCGGCAGCCTTACCGGCTACGGCGGCGGCATCCAGAACAAGGTCTGGCTGCTGCGCCACGAGGGCCTTGCCATGGAGCAGTTCACCATCCCCACAAAGGGCACTGCCCTGTAATGATCTGCAATAAAAAAGCCAGCCCCCGCCCCGGCGGTCTGCCGGGGCGGGGGCTGGTCTTTGTCTGCCGTAAAATTTAGTACCGCCGCAGGGAGGTGTTGATGTCGTTCTGCATGATGGCCCAGTTCACGATGCTGAGCCCGAAAATGCTCAGCAGCACGAACAGCAGGCTGTTGTCGTTGCCGCCGTTGATGCGGCTGTAAGCCTTGCCCATCTTGTAGTTCCAGTAGATGCCATAGATGCCGCAGGTGATGATGTTCAGCAGGATCACCACCAGGCCGTCGGTGTTCCACTCCTGAGGGCAGGAATAGGCGGCGTACTGGTTCAGGGTGTACATCCAATAGATGCCGTAGATGCCGCAGGTGAGGATGGAGAGGATGATGCAGACAGCGATGTTTCGATTCATAACGGTTCCTCCTTTTTGTGTGTTGCCATGCGGGCCGCATGGCCGCTGGGTCAGGGCAAAAAGCCAAAGGCAGCCAGGTTGCGCAGGATCCCCCACCCCACCAGATACACCGCCAGCGCCGTTCCGATGACCGTCACCCAACGGCCCCGCACCGGCCTGCCGGTGATCCAAAGGGCAAACACTGCCAAGAGAAAGGGCGCCAGCACCGGCAGCGCCAGGGCAAGGCCTGGATTTGCCGCCGCTGCCCCGGCAGCATCGCCCCGCAGCAGCGCCACGCAGGCGGTGGTGATACCGCAGGCTGGGCACAAAAGCCCGGTGGCCGCCCGGAACAGGCAGGGAATGTACAGCCCCAGGGTCTGGGTCTCCAGATAATACAGCGCCCCCGCCGCCAGCACCAGCCCGGCGGCGGCGCACCGTTTTTTGTGGATCTTTGCCGGCCGCACCGCTGTTTCCCCTTTGTCCCTGTTTTGTTTAGTATACCATGCGCCCCATCCCTGCGCAATCGTGTTTTTTATTTTACTCTTTTAAAGCATTAAATTTTATGTTATAATAGCCGAAAACGGCTATTATAGCACACGGATGCGCAGCGCCTCGCCATTCGGGGCCTTACAGCCCCTTCATGGCAACCGGCTTTGGATGCGCAATTATACCATTCCGCATTCGCTTCATGGTATAATAGCAAAAAATTGCTTATTCCATTCATTTTGATCGAGGTGTTTTTTGATGCGTTCCAACCGCCGCCAGGTGCTGGCCTACGCCTTCCGGCAAACATTGCCGGTAATGTTCGGTTATCTGTTTTTGGGGCTGGCCTACGGCATCCTGCTGCGGCAGGCGGGCTTTGCCCCCGGGTGGGCCCTGCTCACCAGCGGCATCGTGTATGCGGGCAGCCTGCAGTTCGTGCTGGTGGATTTTCTGGCTACGGCGGCCAGCCTGCCCACCGTGGCCCTGATGACCCTGTTCATCAACGGGCGGCATTTGTTTTACGGGCTTTCCTTTGTGGAGCGCTTTCAGGCCATGGGCAAAAAGCGCCCTTACATGATCTTCTCCCTTTCGGACGAGACCTACTCGGTGCTCTGCGGCATGGCTCCGCCCCCGGGCATCGACCGGGACCAGGCCATGTTCCTGGCCGCCCTGCTGGACCACAGCTACTGGATCGTCGGCTCGGTGCTGGGCACGCTGGTGGGCCAGCTGCCGCTGGATTTTACCGGCATCGATTTTTCCATGACCGCATTGTTTTTCGTGATCTTTCTGGACCAGTGGCGGGCCGCCAAGAGCCATCTGCCCGCCCTTCTGGGCCTTGGCTCGGCCCTCATTTTTCTTTTGGTCTGGCCGGAAAACTTTCTTTTGCCGGCCCTGGCCACCACGGCGGTGCTGCTGCTTTTGTGCCGGCCCGCCATGCAAGCAAAGGAGGACACCGCCCCATGAACCTGTATGCACTGCTCATCGTACTGACTGCCTCGGCCCTCACCATCCTGCTGCGGGCGCTGCCCTTTTTGCTGTTTGGCGGCGGGCGGCCCATGCCGCCGCTGGTGCGGTATCTGGGCGGGGCGCTGCCCGCGGCCATCATCGCCATTCTGGTGATCTACTGCATCCGCAGCGTGGTGCCCTTCTCCCTGTCCGGCAGCGTTCCCCAGCTTTTGGCCCTGGGGGCGGTGGCGGCGCTGCACCTGTGGAAACGCAGCACCCTGCTGAGCATCTTCGGGGGCACCGCCTTGTACATGGTGCTCATCCGGCTGCCCCTGTTCGCCTGAGGCCTGTCAAAAATAAAAAAGCAGCTCTCTCATTCGTGCATGGCAAAATGCACAGATGAGAGGGCTGCTTTTTTTGCAGTTTTTCCCCCGGTTTTAGTGCTGGGGGTTCACGATGCTGCGCCATTCCAGGTCGCCCCGCTCCAGGCCGTGGATCAACACCTCGGCGGTGGCGATGTTGGTGGCGATGGGGATATTGCGCACGTCACACAAGCGCAGCAGGTTCATCTCGTTGGGCTCGTGGGGTTTTGCGCTGATGGGATCCCGGAAAAACAGCAGCAGGTCGATCTCGTTGCAGGCGATGCGGGCAGCGATCTGCTGGTCGCCGCCGTGCACGCCGGACAAGAAGCACTGGACCTTCAGGCCGGTGGCCTCGCTCACCAGCTTGCCGGTGGTGCCGGTGGCCATCAGGTTGTGCTGGCTGAGCACCCGGCAGTATGCAATGCAAAACTGCACCATCAATTCTTTCTTCGCGTCATGCGCGATCAATGCGATGTTCATGGAACGCCCTCCTTCGTCCATTTCGCGCGGCTGTTGCGCGCCTTCTATTTTCTCAAAACAAATTTTGTTGTAAACAGTCATATCGGCCGGTTCAGCGCACGGCCAGGGGCACTTCCTCCCCCAAAATGCGGCGGGCCAGGTTATCAAATGCCCGATAGGCCAGCGTATTCGCCGGAAGCGGCTGGCCGGCGGCGGAACATTTGAGCACCGCCACGCTCTCCGGGATCACGGCGATCAGCTGCACCGCAACGGTGTCGATGCACTCGTCCAGATCCTCCACAACGCCCTTTTCAAAGGTGTTGGGCCCCACCCGGTTCACCACCAGGCGGACGTTGGTAAAACCGCCCTCGTACAGCACGTCGGCTGCGATGTGCCCGTCCCGCAAAGCCACCGGGTCCGGCGTGAGCACCAGCAGGGCCATCTGGCTCACCACCATAGCCGCCGCAAAGGGCGCGCCCAGGCCGGCGGCGGTGTCCACCAGCACGAAGTCATACAGCGAAGCCAGCTTTTTGGTCAGGCGGCTCAGCTCGCTGGGCTGCACGTTGCCCCGCTCGTAAGGGGCCGAGATGATCCACAGTCCCCGGTAGACCGGGCTTTCCACAACGGCCTTGGACCAATCGCACCGGCCGCTGAGCACATCGGAAATGTCGTACACTGTTTTCCCGTGTACGCCGGCGATGATATCCACGCTGCGCAGGCCGGAGTCCAGCTCGATGAGCAGGACCTTTTTGCCGGCGGCGGCCAGGCGGCTGCCCAATAAGACCGACACCGTGCTCTTGCCGGTGCCCCCCTTGCCGGAAGCGACCATGATGATCTGTGCGCTCAACGTTTCGCCCCCTTTGCCGCCTGGGGCTGGCCCCGGTCGTGTTGTGTATCGGGCACAATTTGTGAAAAGAAAGACGGACTTTCAAGTCAGCCCATATTACAATAATATCACACCCCACCCCTGATGGCAAGCTGTGCTTTGTATATTTGTCCGAAAAAACCAATTTTTTTCACCGTTTTTTCTCGGCTTTGCACTGCAAAAATGGTCTGTTTTTCCCCGATAAACACTTTTTGCGCCAACCGCCAAACACAAAAACCGCGGCCATCCTTCCGCACACAGACGGACGGCCGCGGCTCTTTTTCTTTTTGTGCACCGCTCAGGGCAGCAGCACGCCCTCGCTGGTGGGGGTCATGCCTTCGCTCTGCACGTTATAGTAGCTGTCGAAGATGGCCTGCACCAGGGGCAGGGCGTTGGAACCGCCGCCGCCCCATTCCAGCACGATGCCGATGGCGATCTGGGGATCTTCCACCGGGCCGTAAGCGATGGCGGCGCTGTTCACGTAGTGGGTGCCCTCCTCGTTGGCTTCCCAGCGCTGAGGGCTGCCGGTCTTGATGGCGATGTTCAGCGGATAGTCCCGCAAAGCGGCGCTGTCCGCTTTCGCGCCCAGCATGCCCTGCTCCACCGCGTCAAAGGCGCCCACGGTATCCTCGATCTGGTCCATCACCACCGGCTCCACCTCTTCCAGCAGCTCGCCGGTGTTGCTGTCCCGGTAGCCGGAGATGATGTGGGTCTGGTAGCGGGTGCCCTTGTTGGCGATGGTGCCCGCATAGGTGGCAAGCTGGATGGGGGTCACCTGGGTGTTGCCCTGGCCGATGGCCGCCTGGATCTGCAGGCTGGCGGTGTAGTTTTCGTCGGTCTCCTGGGTCATGTTGCCGGTGGACTCGGTAAGCTCAAAGCCGGTCTTGACGCCCAGGCCCAGGCGGTTGGCCATGGCGCTGAAATCCGTCAGGCCGGTGCGCCAACCCAGATCGTAAAAATAGGTGTTGCAGCTGTAGGTCAGGGCGTGGGTCAGGTCGATGCGGCTGCCCACCGAGTGGTGGATCATCTCGCACCGGGGATGATAGTCGAAGAAATCGTACACCCGGTTGCACTGGATGGTCTCGGTGGGGGTGATGGCCCCCTCCAGCAGGCCGGCCAGGGCCACGGCGGGCTTGAAGGTGGAACCCGGCGTGTACAAGCCGGTGGTGGCCCGGTTCAGCAGCGGGGTGTTGGGGTCGCTGCTATAGGCGCTGTAGTTGGTTTGATACAGGTTCAGGTCGTAGCTGGGATAGTTGGAGATGGCCAGAATGCCGCCGGTCTTTACGTCCAGCACCACCACCGAGCCGGCGGTGACCTCCCGGCCCTTCATGGGCTCCTTGGTCTGCTGCATGGTGGTGATCAAATTGGCCAGCGCCTCGTTCACGCTCTTCTGGAAGGTCTTGTCGATGGTGAGGGACACCGTCTGCCCCGGCTCCGGCGCAGTGAGGATCTGGGTGTCCACGATGGCGCCGTTCCGGTCACGGCTCACCTGCTGGGTGCCTTCCTTGCCCCGCAGCCGGTCCTCGGCGTAGCGCTCCACGCCGGACTGGCCGATCAGGTCGTTCATGTTGTAGCCCGCATCCCGCAGGGGGGTGGTCACGTTGCCGTTTTCATCCTCCACCCACCACTGTTCGCTGGTGATGCTGCCCACGCTGCCCAGATAGTGGGGCAGCAGGGTGCCGTCCTCGTACACCCGGTGGGTGGTCTCCAGGATCTCGGCCCCGCCCAGGCTCAGGCTGCGCTCCTTGATGGTGGCCACCGTCTGGGCCGACACATCCTTTGCCAGTGTGAAGTTGTTGTTCTCGCTGAAATCCTCCAGCTGCATCTGATAGCGGATGCCCGCCAGGATGCGCTGCCATTCCGGGGCGTACTCCTCCAGCTCGTAGCGCTCCACCAGCCGGTCCATCACCTGGTCGGCGGTGGCGTACTGCTGCAGGCCGATGCGCTCTTTCAGGGTGGCCAGCCGCCGCTGGGCGGCGGTGTCGTCCCCGTCGGTGAATTCATAGTGGCCGTTTACCGGGGCGCTCACCGGGATGGTGTCGTTCCAGCTTTCGCCGCCGGCCTGGAGGATCCCCACCACGTCCTGCAGCAATTGGTTCAGATCGCCAGTGAGCATCAGTTTGTTGATGACCACGTCGTACCCTGCCGCGTTGGAAGCAAGGCTGCGGCCATACCGGTCCACGATCTCGCCCCGGGCCGCCGGGATGGTAAAACGGTAGTTGGTCACGCTTTCCGCCTGGGCGCTGTAATCCTCGCCCTGCACCAGCTGGAACTGCACCAGCCGCAGCAGCAGAACGCCCAGCACCGCCAGGCTGATGGCGATCAGGCCGCCCACCCGGCGAAACAAGCTTTTTTGATCCATGGCGGTATCCTTTCGCTATTGGTTGTCCGGCACAAAACGGCCGGCGATCCAGCGCACGGCGATCATCGCCAGCGGCGACAGCAGCGCGCTGTACAAACTCATGGGCAGCACCATCGTCAGGTACCGCTGGGCCGGGGCGGCATAGCCCGGCATCAGATAGTAAAACAAAAAGTCCATGCTGGTCACCAGCAGGCAGCAGGCGCCGCACACCAGCACGAAGTTGATGAAGTTCACCCGCAGGTACATCTCCACCAGCATCGAGGCGGTAAAGCAGACCACCATCAGGCCAAGGGCCATCAGGCCGCTCACCCGGCCGGCGGTCCAGTCCCACAAAAGGCCGCCAGCGATGGCGAAAAACGCACCGGGGTACTCGCCCTCATACACCGCCACCCCCAGGCATACCGGCAGGATGAACAACGGCTTCACCCCCGCGATCTGCAAAAAGCCGGGCAGGCTTTGCAGCGTGGCCGCCAGCAGCAGGACCACAAAATAACAGACCCACTTTGCCACGAGGATCAGGTTGCGTTTTCTTCGGGACGTCACTGGACGCATTCCTCCTTATTGCACGGGGCGGTTCATCCCGCCGCTTGCGACTGGGCCCCGCTGGTGGCCTCCTGGGCCTGCTGGCCGGAGGCGGTCTCGAAATCGGTGATGACGAACACATGTTTCAGGTCGTTGATGTCCGCGCCGGGCTGGATGACGGCGATGCTGGAACGGCCGCTCTCCTCCGGCAGGATCTCCTCGATGGTGCCCACCCGGATGTCCGGCGGGAATTCGCCGCCCAGGCCGGTGGTGATGATCTCGTCGCCCACAGTGGCCAGGGTGTCACGGGAAAGGTTCTCCAGCACGCACTGGCCGCTGGAGGCATATTGGGAGCTGCCGTTCAGGTTGCTGCTGTCACGGGTGCGGCTGACCACGCAGGCGGCGTAGGAGCCGGGCTGCAAAATGGTCATCACCTTGCTGGACGCCGGGCCCGCTTCCAGCACCCGGCCCACCAGGTACCCCTGGTCGCTGACCACCACGTCGCCGGTCTGCACGCCGTCCAGCGTGCCCAGGTCGATGGTAAAGCCGCCAAACTGCTCCAGCGGGTCCCGGCCGATGACGAAGGCCGAGGCATAGGTATACTCCGGGCTGTCCTCTTCCAGGCGCTCCCGCTCTTTGTAGGCATCATTCTCCGCTTTCAGCCGGTCGTATTCCACCAGCTGGTCCCGCAGCTCCCAGTTTTCCTGTTTGAGGGCCTCGTTTTCCGCCAGGATGGAGTCGATGCGCACGTATTTATCCAGCAGGCCGTTCACCCCGCCGCTCACCGCGCTGGCGCCCTGCTGAAAGGGCGCCAGGATCGCGCTGAGGATCTCTTCCGGCGCGCTGGCAAGCCGGCCGTTGGCGCCTGCCCAGGCCATGATGCCGCCCAGCAGCACCGCCACGGCCACCAGCACCTTGAATTTTTTGCTGTAAAAAAAGTCTTTCACGCTTACCGCTCACCTCGCTTTATTGGATACGCAAACAGCGCGGACGGCGTTGGGCCCGGCGAGACCCTCGCCGGGCCGGAAAGCCGCCCGCGCTGTTAGCCGGCCGGCATGGAAACACGCCGGCTTATGCCCTTAAAGATCAAAAATGAGAGGAATTGTCGTCCAGCACGTCGCCCAGCAGGTCGATGTGGTCCAGCACGGCGCCGGTGCCGGCGGCCACGCAGTCCAGGGGCTCCTCGGCCACATGCACGTCGATGCCGGTCTCACGGTGCACCAGCTCGTCCAGGCCCCGCAGCAGCGCGCCGCCGCCGGTGAGCATGATGCCGTGGTCGATGATGTCGGCGCTCAGCTCGGGGGGAGTGCGCTCCAGGGTCTCCTTGATGGCGTCCACCACCTTCTGCAGGCTCTCGGCCAGCGCGTCCCGGATCTCCTCGGAATGCACGGTGATGTTCTTGGGCAGGCCGTCCACCAGGTTGCGGCCCTTGATCTCCATCTCCTTCTCCTCCTCCATCTCGTAGGCGGAGCCGATCTCGATCTTGATCTGCTCGGCGGTGCGCTCGCCGATCAGCAGGTTGTACTTGCGCTTGATGTAGGCGATGATGGCCTGGTCGAACTCATCGCCGCCCACGCGCACGCTGCGGGCGGCCACGATGCCGCCCAGGCTGATCACGGCCACCTCGCTGGTGCCGCCGCCAATGTCCACCACCATGCTGCCGGAGGGCTCGCTGATGGGCAGGCCGGCGCCGATGGCGGCGGCCATGGGCTCCTCGATCACGCTCACCTGGCGGGCGCCCGCCTTCAGGGCAGCCTCTTTCACGGCACGGCGCTCCACCTCGGTCACGCCGGAGGGGATGCAGATGACCACACGGGGACGGATGAACATGCTGTTGCCGCACACCTTTTTCATAAAGCGGGACAGCATGTTTGCGGTGATGTCAAAGTCGGCGATCACGCCGTCCTTCAACGGGCGCACCGCCACGATGCTGCCGGGGGTGCGGCCGATGACCGCCTTGGCCTCGTGGCCAACGCTGCGCACCTCGTCGGTTTTTGTATCCACGGCCACCACGCTGGGCTCCCGCATGATGATGCCCTTGCCCCGCAGGTAGACCAAAGTATTGGCCGTGCCAAGATCGATGCCGATATCCTTATTGAACATAACTGTACCTTTCTCCTTTTCTCACACGCTGGTGAACTCTCTCTATATTTTTCAAACCCCAAAAAAGCAGTGTTTTTATGCTCTTGCCGCCTTTTGGGCCGCCCAAACACCGGAGCCAGCGCCAAAAAAGCAGACTAATACTTTTCTATTATATCCATCCTGGATGCTATTCTCAACGGGGAATGCCCGTTTTTTTCAAATTCTTCAAAATTTTTTCAAGATTTGGGCCACACGGGACACCGGGAACCCCATAATATTGTAATAACAGCCCTCGATGCCCTCGCAGAACAAAGCCGCCGTGCCCTGGATGGCGTAGCCGCCCGCCTTGTCGTAGGGCTCGGCGGTGTCCACATAGGCCTGGATGGCCGCCTCGTCGATGGGATAGAACCGCACCTTGCTGGTGGCGGTGAAGCTCTCGCACCGCTGGCCCTGGCAGACGCACACGCCGGTGTGCACCTGGTGCTCGGCCCCGCTCAGGGCCCGCAGCATCCGCACCGCGTCCTCCCGGTCCCGGGGCTTGCCGAAGATCTCGCCGGCAAAATCCACCACGGTGTCGCAGCCGATCACCACGTCCTCCGGATGGTCCTTTGCCACAGCCCGGCACTTTGCCTCAGCCAGGGCCTGGGCGGTAAGGGCAGGGGTAGCGGCGCTGATCTGGGACTCGTCCACGTCGCTGGTGCAGACGGTATAGTCCGGGGTGATAAGGGCCATCAGTTCCCGGCGGCGGGGGCTGCCGGAGGCGAGGATCAAAGACATAACGAAATTCTCCTTTGGTTCGTTTCAGTTTCGCTGGATTTCAGCTGATTTTATAAATCCAATGTACTTTTATGCAAATTCCAAGCATCACAGATCCACCCGGCGGTAGAAAAACAGCGCCAGGCCGATGGTGACGATCTGGGCCAGGTTCACGCTCATGGTCAGCTCCAGGTCCAGCCGCAGAACGCTCAGGTCCAGATAGGGCGCAAAGCTGATGCTCTTGCCGTAGGCCAGCCAGGCCAGGGCGGGCACACCTTGGCACAAGTCGGCCACAAGGCCGCCTGCCACCACGCCGGCCAGCACGAAAAAGCAGAGCAGAAGGGCGTTTTTCATGGTTTCTCCCTCCCGCTCACATCCGCCCGGTGGAGCCAAAGCCCCCGGTGCCCCGGCTGGTATCCTCCAGGCTGTCCGCCTGGACGAAGGCCGCCTGGGCCACCGGCAGGATCATCAGCTGGGCCACCCGCTCGCCGGGCTGGATGGTGTAGGCCGCCGGGCCCAGGTTCACCAGGCCCACCTGCATCTCGCCCCGGTAGTCCGAGTCGATGACGCCCACCCCGTTGGAGAGGGTCAGCCCCTGCTTGATGGCAAGGCCGCTGCGGGCGCACACCAGGGCCACATAGCCCGCCCCGGGCAGCTGGATGGCCACGCCGGTGGGCACCAGGGCCCGGCCGCCCGGCTCCAGGGTCAGGGG
>CASEVW010000192.1 GCA_949291395.1 uncultured Oscillospiraceae bacterium
AAGCCGGGCCTCCTTTTGGGGAGTAGCCCAGCTTTGCTATACCTGTCTGCAGGTTTTCCTGCCGGATTTTCCTCAAAATCCGTCTTCCTAGCCATTTCGCAGACATTTTCTTACTCAAAAAGAAGCTGTTGCGCAATTTCCATTTTGCAACAGCCCCTTTTTGCTGCGGCAGAACAGGGAGGGCAGAAGCCTCCAAACGCAAAAAAAGACCACACAGATATTCTGTGTGGTCTTTCTGGTGGAGATAAGCGGGATCGAACCGCTGACCTCTTGAATGCCATTCAAGCGCTCTCCCAGCTGAGCTATACCCCCAGATGTTTGCCTTGTTTCGTGAGTGCTTATTTATTATAGCAAGCAAATGGGCGCTTGTCAACGGGTTTTGAAAAAATTTTTCTTTAAAAGTTAGAACGAAAGTTAGAACACGACAGGATCGGCTGCCCTTGGGCGAAAAACGCCCGCAACACAAAGCAAAACCAACAGGGGATCGGGTCAAAAAAGCAGAAAGAAGAGCGGTTCAGTACCATGCAAAAAGATAACGAAAGTCCCGGGCAATTTTTTGATGGCCCATTCCCTGGATTTCCGGTATGATAAAGCCACGGGGTTAGTTTACACTAACTTCTTGCCGGAACAATATCCGCCGCAACACAGGAGAAGGCGAGCTTCTGGGCGGGCGGCCGGCACAAAGATCCTCCACCGGGCAGAAGCTCTTTGCCCGGGAAGGCAGAACAGTCAACTGCTTTTTCATGACCTTCCATAACCAAACGCAAAGGCGGCCCCCGGGAAATGCTCCCGAGGGCCGTTTTTGTTTGTGGTAAGATGATCCCGGCGGGGCTGCCTTAGAACAGGCGCTGGCCCGCCACGTATTTGGCGCAGGGCTTGCCGTCGGAAAGGTAGATCACCCGCTCCAGCCGCTCGGGCAGGCTGCACTTGCGGGTGGTGGGCAGGTCGCTGTCGTCCATGACGATGGCGTCGAACTCGTACCCCTTTTCAAAGCTACCCACCTGGCCAAAGAAGCTGCCGCCGCCCTTGGTGGCAAGATACAGGGCTTCCGGCATGGTGAGCGCCGGGATGTTCTGGTCCACCAGCCGCCAGCGCAGCTTGGAGCACTGGATGGCGTCGGTCATGGCCCGGAAGATGGACAGATGCGCGCCGCCGGCCACATCGCTGCCCAGGCCCACCTTCTGGCCCTCCATCAGGTAGCTTTTCACCGGGGCGATGCCGGAAGAGATGTTCATGTTGGACTGGGGGCAGTGGGCGATGTACACGCCCTGGCGCTTCATCAGCTCGCGCTCCTCTTTGTCGCTCCAGACGCAGTGGGCCATGATGGTGGGGCAGTCGCCGCCAAACAGGCCGAACTGGTGGTAGGCTTCGCCGTAAAAGCGGGTGTTGGGGCACAGCTCACTGACCCAGTGGATCTCGGGGATGTTCTCCGAAAGATGGGACTGCATGGGCACCTGGAATTCCTTCTGCAAACGGCCCAGGCCGGCCATCAGCGCGTCGGTGCAGCTGGGGGTGAAGCGGGGAGTGAGCATGGGTTTGTTGTTCACAAAGCGGGCGCTCTCCTCCAGCCAAAGACGGGTCTCTTCCAAAGACTCCTCGGTGGTCTCCCGCAGGATGTCCGGGCTGTTCCGGTCCATGTTCACCTTGCCCACGTAGCAGTGCAGGCCGGCCTCTTCCAGCAGCTCCATCAGCTTGAGGGTGGCAGGCCGGTGCAAAGTGGCAAAGATGCAGGCCCGGGTGGTGGCGCTCTTGGTCAGCTGCTGGGTGAAGAGCCGGTAGGCCTCCTCGGCGTATTCCAGGTCGGCAAATTTGCTCTCCTCGGGGAAGGCGTTGCTTTCCAGCCACTGCAGCAGCTCCATGTCCATGCCAAGGCCCCGGTAGGCGTATTGGCTGGCGTGCAGGTGCAGGTCGATGAGGCCGGGCAGGATCAGTTTGCCGCTGTGATCCTCCACCGGGATATTTTTGTAGCGTTCGGGCAGTTGGCCAAAGATGCCGGCGCACCGGCCGTTTTCGCATACCAGGTAGCTCTCTGGGTAGATGGCAAGCTGGCCGCAGGCAGGGGTGTAAAAAATGTTGCCTTTTAAGGCGTAGATCTGGTCCATCAAAAACTCCTTACTTATTAAATATAACAAAATAACACAACCGCCGAACATTATAGCGGAAATCTAAAAAAAGAACAAGAGGACAAACTGACAGAAAATCTCTTGCATTTATGGCAATTATGTTATATAATAGCACTGTTCGGACAGAGCCACAACCGTGCGCTGTTCGGCATACGGATGCGGGCCCTGTGCGATGGGGTCCCATGAACCATGTCAGGCGGGGAACCGAGCAGCATTAAGTGGTCTACCCTGTGCGCCGCAGATCTCCTGCATCCGTATGCCAAGCAGCGCAAAGGCAGGCGCATTTGCGCTTGCGGGCCTGTCCGTTTTTTGTACAAGCAGAAAGGAGGCTGGTGGCATGTATCGGGCGCTTTACCGCAAATGGCGGCCGCGGCGGTTTGAAGATGTGGTGGGGCAGCAGGCGATCGTGTCGGCGCTGCAAAACCAGATCGCCACCGGCCGGGTGGGCCATGCCTACCTGTTCACCGGCACCCGGGGCACCGGCAAGACCACCTGCGCAAAAATTTTTGCCAAGGCGGTCAACTGCCCGGACAAGACCAGCCCGGACCCCTGCGGCGTCTGTTCGGTCTGCCGGGGCATCGACGACGGCTCCATCCTGGACGTGGTGGAGATCGACGCCGCTTCCAACAACGGCGTGGACAACATTCGGGATCTGCGGGACGAGACCGCTTACACCCCCAGCGCCTGTGCCTATAAAGTATATATCATCGACGAGGTGCACATGCTGTCCATAGCGGCGTTCAACGCGCTGCTGAAGATCATGGAAGAGCCGCCCAGCCACGTGATCTTCATCCTTGCCACCACCGAGATCCACAAGGTGCCGGCTACCATCCTGTCCCGCTGCCAGCGGTACGATTTTGGCCGCATCAAGCCGGAGGACATCGCCGGGCGGGTGGCCTATATCGCCAAAGAAGAAGAACTGGAACTCACCGAAGGGGCCGCGGCGCTCATCGCCCGCTTGGCGGACGGTGCGCTGCGTGACGCCCTTTCCATCCTGGATACCTGTGCGGGCGTTACCACTCAGATCGACGAGGACGTGGTGCGGCGCATGGCGGGCGTCACCGACCGGAGCTACCTGTTCCGGCTGAGCGATGCCCTGCACCAGAAAAACGCCGCCGAAGCCCTGACCGAGGTGGCCCAGCTGCGGCAGCAGTCGGTGGATATGAAGCGGCTGTGCGAGGAATTGATCGCCCATTACCGCAACCTGATGCTGGCGGCCCTGCCCGGCGGCAAGACGCTGCTCAGCGGCGTTTCGCCGGAGGAAGAGGCCCAGTATCTGCAGGCGGCGCAGAACATCCCCCAGGGCGAGAGCGTCCGGGCCATCCGGCTGTTGGGCAGCGCCCTGGAAAAGATGAGCCGGGGCACCGACCAGCGGGTGGAGCTGGAACTGGCCCTCTTCG
>CASEVW010000193.1 GCA_949291395.1 uncultured Oscillospiraceae bacterium
AAACTTACAAATTCAAGTTGTCCTCGATTCTCTGCGTTCTTTACCAGCATTTTTATCACCCTGCACCATTATACCGCATTTTCGCTCTCTATACGAGAAAAAGGCCACCTTTTGGTGACCTTTTTCGACAGGCTGAGAGCTGGGAAGTTTTCGCTTCCCAGCTCTTTTTTATTTGTCATTCCGCAGGCTGCTCGCTGGCCTTCTGCTCTTTGACCCGATCGATGATGAGCTCGTAGCCGCCGTTGCCATACTGGATGCAGCGGTTGATCCGGCTGATGGTGGCGGTGCTGATCTCAACACTCTTCACGATCTGCTCATAGGTCTTGCCTTCCAGCAGCATCTTGGCCGCCTCCAGGCGCTGGGCCATATCGGCCAGTTCTTTCATGGTACAGAGGTCCTCAAAAAAAGTGTAACACTCGTCCATGCTTTTCAACGAAAGGATCGCCTCAAACAATGCAGCTGTTGCGGGATTCTTCAAATGATTCTTATCTGCCATGACGCACCTCACGCTTGCTTTCTTGTTTTATCTAGCTAAAGTGTAGCACAAAAACTTCTAAAACGCAAGTCTCATTTCGGAATATTTTGCCCGTTTTTCACAAATATGATACAGGCTTTTCTTGTTTCGCACTTTAGCAGGGCTTATTTTATCATGCTCCATGACAAAATTCAAGGGATTTTTCGTGAAATGCCGCTTTAGCATTGCAATTTGGTGTATTGCAATATAACAATATGTTCAAAAGGACAAAAGGCCCCGCTGTTTTTCGCAGCGAAGCCCTTTGTCTTCTTGTTTTTTCTCTGCTGCCGGTCAAACCGCCCAATTTGTTACAAGCCCGGTGAGCAGTGCAAACGCCATCACAAACAACAGATACAGCCCGAACCGCCGGAGGCCCAGCACGATCTTCACCGCCCCCAGATTGGTGATCTTGGTGGCCGGGCCGGTGAGCATAAAGGCGGCGGCACTGCCCATGCTCATGCCGTCCACCATCCATTGCTGCAGCAGCGGGATGGTCCCTCCGCCGCAGGCGTACAGCGGCACCCCGATGGTGGCCGCCATCAGCACGCCGAAGGCCTCATTGCCGCCGAACAGCGCCGTCATCGCCTCTGCCGGCACATAGCGCTGGAACAGGGCCGAAAGCAGGATGCCCACCAGAAAATAGCCGCCGGTGGCCTTTACGTTGCGGCCCAGGTTTTTCAAAAAGCGCACCAGCAGGTTGGGGTCGGTATCCCGGTTTTTGGGGCCGTCAAAGCCGGAAAAGTCGAAAAAGCTCTTGTCCCGGTAAAACAGCCAGACCAGCAGCCCCGCCGTGACGCCGCACAAAAAGCAGGATAAAATGCGCACCGTCAGCGCAGTGCCGCCCAATGCCCCGCTGTACACGATCAGCTGGGGATTGAGCAGGATGGAGCTCATCATAAAGGCGGCCAGCCAGTCGTCTTTGACGCCGCTGCGGGAAAAGGAGGCCGCCAGCGGGATGGTGCCATACATGCACAGCGGAGAGGCAATGCCCAGGGCGCTGGCCGCCAAGATGCCCACAAAGCCAAGGCGTTTGCCTTGCAGTGAGCGGAAGGCGTTGTGGATATGGTCCTTGGCAAACACCGAAATGGCCGACCCCAGCACCATGCCCAGCACCCAGTAGGGAAAGATCTGCCTTAACTGCAGGGTGAAATAATACCACAGATAGACGAACTCCCGGTGCAGGATGTCCAGCAGCTCATTCATC
The DNA here is from genome assembly GCA_949291395.1 of uncultured Oscillospiraceae bacterium. Classification (GTDB taxonomy): domain Bacteria; phylum Bacillota; class Clostridia; order Oscillospirales; family Ruminococcaceae; genus Allofournierella. The sequence goes on from CASEVW010000193.1 coordinate 1,719, forward strand.
AATGCTTACCAGTTCATAGGTGCGGCTGCCCAGGCCGATGGCTTCGGCGTGTTCCAGGGTGTGCAGGCCGTCCCGGGATTCGATGCGCTCCACCAGGGAGGCCCCGTCCCCGTCCTTTTGGGCGTAGACCAGGTCGATGCAGGCCTGGTCCAGCGCCACCGGGTCGGTGGAGGCCAGGATACCAATGTCGTGCATGTCCGGCTCGGCGGGGTTGCCGTCACAGTCGCAGTCAACGGACAGATGATTCATCACATTCACATAGGCGATGCGCTCGCCGTTGCCCAGATAGTCGGACACAGCCTTGCCCGCTTCCGCCATGCTCTCGGTAAAAGCGGTCTGGTCGCCGCCCCAGGGGCTGGTGCTGCTGCGGCCGCCGGTGTGGATCAGGCATTTGCCCTCCTGGGAGCCAAGGCCGATGGAGATGTTTTTGATGGCGCCGCCAAAGCCCGCCATGGCGTGGCCTTTAAAGTGGGACAGCACCAGATAGGAGTTGTAGTCGGCAAAGGCCGCGCCCACCAGGTCTTCGGTGAGGTGGGTGCCGCCCTCCACCGGGATGCTCATGGAGCCGTTTTCGTCCAGGATCTGGAAGTCCGCGATCTGGGTGAAGCCATGGTCCTCCGCCACCTGGTAGTGCATGGCCGTTTCGGAACGGGACCCGCCGTATGCGGTGTTGCACTCCACGATGGTGCCATCCACCGACTGGACAAGGTCCGCGATCAGATCCGGGTCCAGATAGTTGCTGGCAGGCGGTTCGCCGGTGCTCAATTTGACCGCCACCTCGCCGGTGGGGGTCCAGCCCATGGCCTCATACACCGCCATCAGGCCTTCGGGGCTGATATCCGTCGTCATATAAACCACCGGGGTCTCCCCTTCGCTGGTCCCGGCGCTGGCAGGATGCGAGGACGCCTGCCCCGAAGCCCCTCCGGCCTGGGACGAGGCAGCAGAAGAAGCCGTGCTGGACGCCGGCCGGGATGCAGCCGTGCTGGACGTGCTGCCGCACCCGGCCAATACCCCGGCCAGCAGGCAGCAAACTGTTACAAGAGCAGCGGAACGGTAAAACATGGATCGTACCTCCTTTACAGGGGGCAAATTCCCCCTTTGCTCTTATTATAAAAACATCCTGCACCCTTGAGAATTTCCAATATGTTAGGGCAGTAGTGCAAAAAAGTTCATACTGACGGGAAATGTTTGTTTTATTCTCCCGCAAATAAAAAGGGAGAGGAATGCCCATTTCTGAGCATTCCTCTCCCTTCGGATGCTTGGTGTGAAGTTATTTTAAGCCGCTTAATTATTAAGCTGCTTAAGATTACTTCATCATGCTTGCAACTTCAGCTGCAAAGTCGTCAGCCTTCTTCTCCAGGCCTTCGCCCTTCTCGTAGCGAACGAACTTGGTGATCTTGATCTCGCCGCCCAGCTCCTTGGCCACCTTATCGGTGTACTTGGCAACGGTCAGGTCGGGATCCTTAACGAACTCCTGATCCACCAGGCAGTTCTCCTTGTAGAACTTGCCGATGCGGCCCAGAACCATCTTCTCCTTGATGGCGTCGGGCTTGTTGGCGTTCTTGGGATCGTTGGCGATCTGAGCCAGCAGGATCTCCTTCTCCTTCTCGATCACCTCGGCGGGCACGTCGGCCTCGCACAGGTAGCCGGGGTTAGCGGCAGCGATCTGCATGGCGATGTCCTTGCCGTAAGCCTCGAACTCGGCCTTGGCAGCGATCTCGTCGCTGGTCTCGAAGTCCACCAGAACGGCGTGGGTGCCGCCAGCGTGGATGTAAGCGGAGCAAACGCCCTCGAAGCGCTCGAAACGGCGGATCTTGATGTTCTCGCCGATGACCAGGATCTTCTCCTTCAGAGCAGCCTCAACGGTATCCTCGCCCATCTTGCAGGCCAGCAGAGCATCCACGTCAGCGGGGTTCTGCTCGGCGATCACGCCGGCAACGTCCTTCACGAAGCCCTGGAACATGTCGTTCTTGGCAACGAAGTCGGTCTCGGCGTTCACTTCGACCACAACGCCCACCTTGCCGGAAACAGTGGCGTAAACCATGCCCTCGGCGGCAATGCGGCCAGCCTTCTTCTGAGCGGCGGCCAGACCCTTCTCACGCAGGTACTCGACAGCCTTGTCAAAGTCGCCGCCGGACTCGGTCAGAGCCTTCTTGCAGTCCATCATGCCGCAGCCGGTCTGCTCGCGCAGATTCTTAACGTCTTGTGCAGTAAAAGCCATTTTGATTATCCCCTTTCGTTAATCGGTGGAAAAAGCGATCAGGCCTCAGCAGCCTCGGCGGTCTCCTCGGCGACGTTCTGCTCGCCCTGACGGCCTTCCAGCACGGCATCAGCCATAGCGCCGGCGATCAGCTTAACAGCGCGGATAGCGTCGTCGTTGCCGGGGATGACGTAGTCGATCTCGTCGGGGTTGCAGTTGGTGTCAACGATAGCAACGATGGGAATGTTCAGCTTGCGGGCCTCAGCAACAGCGATGCGCTCCTTGTGAGGGTCAACGATGAACATAGCCTTGGGCAGGCCGTGCAGGTTCTTCACACCGCCCAGGAACTTCTCCAGCTTCTCGATCTCCAGCTGCAGCTTGGCAACTTCCTTCTTGGGCAGCAGATCGAAGGTGCCGTCCTCGCTCATCTGGCGCAGCTGCTCCAGACGGTCGATGCGCTTGCGGATGGTGCGGAAGTTGGTCAGCATGCCGCCCAGCCAACGAGCGTTGACGTAGTGCATGCCGCAG
>CASEVW010000194.1 GCA_949291395.1 uncultured Oscillospiraceae bacterium
GCCGCCCGGGCGGTCTGGACGAGACATGCCTCGCCGGGGCCGTGTTTCAGCTGGATCAGCAGATGCAGGCCGGTGTGCTGGCCGGAAAACCGCAGCGCCCCCGGGCCGAAGGCCTCGTCCAGCGCCCCGGTGAGGGCCTGCATCCGGGCCCGGTACCGGCTGCGGCTGCGGGCCAGATGACGGGTGAAGTGGCCCTCCTGCAAAAAGATGCGCAGGGCCTGCTGCTCGAACCGGCTCACGGTGGAGGAATAAAAACCGAATTCTGCCTGGAACCGGTCCAAAAGGCCCCGGGGCAGCACCATGAAGGCGATGCGGATGCTGGGAGCCAGACTGCGGGAAAAGGTGGATAGGTACACCACCGGCCCGCCGCTGCCCGCCATGCCCTGCAAACTGGGCAGGGGCCGCAGTTCAAACCGGAACTCCGAGTCGTAGTCGTCCTCTAAAATATAGCGGCCGGGCTTGGCCAGGGCCCATTGCAGCAGGGCGGCCCGGCGGCCGGCGGGCATCACCGCGCCGGTGGGGAACTGGTGGCTGGGGGTCACATAGGCAAGGTTCGCCCCGGTATCCTCCAGCAGGGCGGCGTCCAGGCCCTGGCTGTCGATGGGCAGGGGGATGCAGGGGATGCCGCTGTTCTGCAAGATGCGCTGGGTGCGCAGGTAGCCCGGGTCCTCCACGGCGGCGGGACCCTCCACCAGATGGGCCAGCAGGCCCAGCAGATATTCCACTCCCGCGCCCACGATGATCTGGTCCGGGGTGCAGTCCACCGCCCGGTAGGCCCGCAGATAGTCCGCAATGGCGCCGCGCAGGTCCTCGTCGCCCTGGGGGTGGCCCCGGTTCAGCAGCTGGGGCTGGGAGTAGAGCAGCTCTTTCTGGATGCGGCCCCAGGTGCGGAAAGGGAACAAGCCGGTGTCGATGCCGCCGGTGGAAAGATCGTACTGGAACACCGGCGGGGCGGCGGGCACCGGTGCGGGGGCCGGGCCGGGCAGGGCGGTCTTGGGGCCGGTGTACCGCTGCACAAAAAAGCCGGACCGGGGCAGGGCTTCCAGATAGCCCTCGGCCACCAGCAGCTGGTAGGCGGTGTCCACCGTGTTGATGCTCACCGAAAGCTCATTTGCAAGGCTGCGCTTGCCTGGCAGCCGCTCGCCGGGGGCCAGCTGGCCCTGGCGGATCTGCTCCACGATAGCCCGGTAAAGCTGTTCATACAAAGGGATGTCCTGCCGCTGGGCGGCAAAGGAAAGCTGTAACATCAAAACACCTCGCTGATAAGCTGGTAAAACTGACACCATAAAAAAGTTGTTTACTGGGTATTATCATGGTATCAGAAACCGGTATAATATAAAGCATAAAGACCGGGACGGAAAAAGTCAAGCCCCGGAGGAGGTGCTTTTTGGTATGGAAAAGAAATTCTGGAGCGTGCAGCGGCTGGCGGTGTTCGGCCTGATGAGCGCCCTTGTGTTTGTGTCCAGCTGGATGCAGATCCCCATTGGCGAGGTGAGCCGGGTCCACCTGGGCAACGGCTTCTGCGCGTTGACGGGCCTGTTGTTCGGGCCCTGGGTGGGCGGTTTTGCCAGCGGTATGGGCAGCATGCTGTTTGATTTTACCAACCCTTTGTACATCGCCGAGAGCTGGATCACCTTTTTGACCAAGTTCTTCATCGGCTTTTTGGCGGGCCTGATCGCCCGGGGCGGCCATGGGCGGAGCCCGGCGGCCCAGCGTGTGTATGACATCATCGGCTCGGCGGTAGGTACGCTGGCCTATGTGGTGCTGTATCTGGGCAAGAGCTTCATCGTCATGTATTTCATCGAGCGCCAGGACCTGGGCGCGGTGCAGGTGCAGCTGGCGACCAAGCTGATGAGCAGCCTGATCAACGCCGGCGCCGGCGTTCTGGTGGCGGTGGTGCTGGCCAGCGCCCTGCGCCCGGCCCTGAAGCGGGCGGGCCTGTTCCGCCAGCAGCTGCTGTGCTGAATGAGGGAAGAGGGAGGGCCTCTGCCAGTTCTCGGTAAGCGAACATCTTGCCGGGCACGATCCCTCAGTCAGCTTACGCTGACAGCTCCCTTTACGCAAGGGAGCCAGAACTGACGGGAAAATCAACACTTTTTGCAAATTCAAGCCCCGGCTTTTGGCCGGGGCTTTTTGTGTGCCCGGCGAAAAAACGACAGCTTCGGTTTGACTTTTTCACGGCGCCTATTATAATGAAAAGTACATTTCTCTCGCCGGACCCTGCGGCCCGGACGCTAAAACCCACAAAGGAGCCTGCCATGGAACGCCGAAGCATACTTTTGATCTACAACGCCAGCGCCGGAAAGCGCCGTGTCTCCCAGGAGCTGGAGGCCATCATCACCGGCCTGACCAACGCGGGCTGCCTGGTGACCGCCTGCCCGGTGCTGCCGGGGCAGGAGCCCCATCAGGTGCTGACCAGCCGGTGGCAGCAGTTCGAGGCGGTGGTGTGCTGCGGCGGCGACGGCACGCTGCACTATACGGTGGAGGAGATCCTGACGCTGCCCCGGCTGCTGCCGGTGGGCTATCTGCCCTATGGCTCCACCAATGATTTTGCCGCCTCGCTGGGGCTGAAACAGCGCAGCCTGGAAGAAAGCTGCGCCGCCATCGGCCAGTTTGTGCCCCGCATGCTGGATGTGGGCCGGTTCAACGAGCAGCACTTCTGCTATGTGGCGGCCTTTGGCCTGTTCACCGCCGTTTCCTACGAGACCCCCCAGGCCACCAAAAACCTGCTGGGCCATTTTGCCTATCTGCTGGAGGGCATGCTGCGGCTGAAGCTGTCTCAGGGATGGAAGGGCTCGGTGACCATCGACGGCGACACCCTGGAGGGCGAGTTCTGGTACGGCTCGGTGAGCAATTCCACCTACATTGCAGGCATGGCCGCGCCGGACCAGGCCTCAGTAAAGATGGACGACGGCCTGTTTGAGGTGATGCTCATCCGCAAGCCCCAGAACCTGGCCGAGACCAGCCGGCTCATCGCCAGCCTGCTGAATCAGAAGGGGGACGAAGAGCTTTTGTATCTGCGCAAGGCCCGCCGGGTGGAGGCGGTGCTGGAGACCCCCACCAGCTGGACGTTGGACGGCGAGGCCGGGCCGGAGGTGACCCACGCGGTGATCGAGGCCCAGGAAAAAGCCTTTGCGCTGCTGATGTGAACAGATGGCGAAAACGCCGCAAAAGCCCGAGTCAGGACTTTTGGCGGCGTTTTTTGCTGATAAAGTGTACAAAAAAGGGAAAAATAAGCCAAGAGGGTGAAAATTGCCCCGTGAGGTTTGCACTGGACATTAAAATAGTGTAAAATAAAACGGCACGAGCAATTTTCTGACGAAAAAGAAAGGTGAACGCAACGTGACTTCAAAGCCTAAAAAGCCCGCCTGGCAGAAAAAGATCCAGGCGTTTTTAAAGAATCCCGCGGCGCTGCCCATCATTGTGGGAGTTTGCGGCGTGCTCATCGCCCTCATCATCGCTGTGGTGGTGTGGGCCGTTACCTCCAGCGGTGAGCAGGCGGCAGCCTCCGGCAGCTGGTCCGAGCCGCTGGACGACTTGACCTATACCGCCGATGAAAAGGTGGACCCCGACCAGTTTGCGGGCACCGTTCTGCCCGAGACCCAGGACGCCGGCCAGGAATACCTGGACGAGACCCTGTTTTTGGGCGATTCCAACACGGTGCGCTATATGGTCTACGGCCCGGAGGGCAGCACCGAGCCCTTTACCACCATCGACAATAACATCGGTGTGGTGAGCATGGGCGTGCAGCAGATCGACAGCCTGAAATGCGAGAACTTCGTGGGGTATTCCAGCGCCGTCACCATGCCGGAAGCGGTGAAGATCATGCAGCCCCGGCGGGTCATCATCGGGTTTGGCACCAACAACCTGACCATGGACCCGGACACCTTTATCGAGGAATACAAGGAGGGGCTGGCCGCCATCCAGGAGGCCTACCCCTATGCGGACATCATCGTGAACGCCATCCCCCCGCTGGACAAGCAGCGCGGCAACACTGCCCTGAGCATGAAGCAGGTGGACAGCCTGAACAGCGCCATCGTGCAGATGTGCGAGGAGGAAGGGTATAAGTATCTGGACAGCAGCGAGGCCCTGGAAGACCCCGAGACCGGCTGGGCCAAGACCGACTACACCCTCAGCGACGGCGTGCACCTGAGCCAGAACGGCGTGCGGGCCTTGTTTGAATACATCAAGACCCACGCCTATATCACCGAGGACACCCGGCCCAAGCCCCTGAGCAAGGTGCCGGAGGTGGAGGGCGTAACGCCCAACCTGATCACCAGCGATCCCATCGCCGTGCGGGGCGAGAACGGCCAGGCCACCACCAAGGTACCGGTGGAATTTGTGGCCGCCGAGGGCGGCACGCTGGAAGGCGCCACCAGCCAGATGGTGGAAAAGGGCGGCGTGTGCAGCACCGTGACCGCCGTGCCCGACGAGGGCTGGGTCTTTGCCGGCTGGAGCGCCACCATCGGCAGCACCGGCGGCAGCGGCGAGAGCCTGACCTTCACGGTGCCCGGCAATGCGGACGCCAACGGCGTGATCCTGACCGCCCACTTTGAGGAGGCAGAGGCGGAAGCCACCGCCACGCCGTCCCCCAGCCCGAGCCCCAGTCCCAGCCCGAGCCC
>CASEVW010000195.1 GCA_949291395.1 uncultured Oscillospiraceae bacterium
CCAAAGCTGGAGCCGCCAAACCCACCGAAGCTGCCGAAGGAGGACCGGCCGGACACCGCTGGGCTCTCCTCCATCTCCAGCAAATGGGAGTCGATCTCATTCAAAAAGCGGGAGGGCGGGTTGCGCCGGGTCTGGCCGAAGATCATCCGGCTCTGGCTGGAAGAAAGATACAGCTCTTTCTTGGCCCGGGTGATGCCCACATAGCACAGGCGGCGCTCCTCTTCCAGGTCCTCCTCAGAAAAGCGGCTCATGTCGCTGGGGAAAACGCCCTCTTCCAGGCCCACGATGAACACATAGTCGTATTCCAGGCCCTTGGCGGAGTGCATGGTCATCATGACCACCACGTCGTTCTCCTCGTCGTAGCTGTCCAGGTCCGAGATGAGGGCAACTTCCTCCAAAAAGCCTGCCAGGCTGGCTTCCTCGCCCTTCTGGTCGGCGTAGGTCTTCACGCTGGAGATCAACTGGCCCAGGTTTTCCAGGCGGGACGCGCCCTCGTCGCCCTGGGCTTCCAGCATCTTTTTATAGCCGCTGATCTCCAGCACCTGGCGGACGAACTCGTCCAGGGGAAGGGTCTCGCTGGCTTCCACCAGTTTTTGGTAGATGCCCCAAAAGCCGTTCAGCGCGTTGGCTGCCCGGCTGATGGCCGGGTAGCTTTTGGCGTTTTCGCAGATGCTCAGCAGGTTGGTGCCCAGCCCCGCCGCGATCTCGGTCATCTTGTCCAGGGTGGTGCCGCCGATCTTGCGGGCGGGCTCGTTGATGATGCGCTTTAAGCGCAGGTCGTCGTTGGGGTTCGCCACGATGGACATATAGGAGATGATGTCCTTGACTTCCTTGCGGTCGTAGAATCGCTGGCCGCCCACGATCTTGTAAGGGATGCCCGCCCGGGCGAAGTAGGTTTCCACCGGGCCGGACTGGGCGTTCATCCGGTACAGCACCGCATGGTCCCGCAGGCGCGCGCCGTTTTTCAGGTTCTGGCCGATGACGGTGGCGATGTGAGACGCCTCGTCCTGTTCGCTCTCCGCCAGGTAATGATGCACCCGGCTACCGTCGCCGTTTTCGGTCCAAAGGGTCTTGCCCTTTCGGCCCATGTTGTTTTTAATGACGCAGTTGGCCGCGTTCAGGATGTTGGAGGTGGAGCGGTAGTTCTGCTCCAGCCGGATGACCCGCGCGCCGGGGAAATGCTGCTCGAAGTTCAGGATGTTCTCGATGGTGGCGCCCCGGAACCGGTAGATGCTCTGGTCGTCGTCGCCCACCACGCAGACGTTTTTATAGCCGCCCGCCAGCAGGCGCACCAGATGGAACTGGGCCACGCTGGTGTCCTGATACTCGTCCACCAATACATAACGATACTTCTGCTGATAATACTCCAGCACGTCGGGATTTTCCTGCAACAGCACCACGGTGTAGTAGATCAGGTCGTCAAAATCCATGGCGCCGGCCTTTTTCAGGCGGCGGGAGTAGTTCTGGTAGACCTTAGCCAGCAGGCCGGCCTTAGTGTCCTGGGGAGCGGCCATGGCCTCTTCCGGGCTGATGAGCTGGTCCTTCATACGGCCGATCTGGCCCAGAGAGGACTTCAGCGGCAGGAACTTGTCGTCCACCATCAGCTCCTTGTAGGTCTCTTTCATGGCCCGTTCCTGGTCGCTGGTGTCGTAGATGGTGAAGCTTTTGGGGAAGCCCAGCCGGTCGGCATCCCGCCGCAGCATCCGCACGCAGGCGGAGTGGAAGGTGGAGGCGTTCACGTCGGCCCCCATCTCCTCCCCCAGCATGGCCGCCAGACGGGCTTTCAGCTCGCCCGCCGCCTTGTTGGTGAAGGTGATGGCGAGCACGTTCCAGGGGCGGGCGTTGTCGTAACGCATCAAACGCTCCACACTGGGCGGCAGCGGGGCGTTCTGCTCCACCGCTGCCTTCAGCGCCTGCAGGTCCGCCTCGTCCACCTGGCCGGCCAGCCAGTCTGACCCGTGGGCCTTGCCGAAGCGGATGATATTGGCGATGCGGTTGACCAGCACGGTGGTCTTGCCGCTGCCCGCGCCGGCTAGGATCAGCAGCGGCCCCTCGGTGGAGAACACCGCCGTTTTCTGCACCGGATTCAGCCGGCCGAACTGCTTTTCAATGTAAGCGTCCCGATATTTCAAAAACTCTGTGGTATAGCTTGTCATGAAAACTCCTTATTGTTTCCCCTGGCGCCTTGGCCGGGAAAAATGATATGGATACGCACTAGCAATCAACATTATAGCACATCCAGCGGGTATGGAAAAGTGATACATTTGCAAAAAAGGCGGCAAAATCGCCCTGGCTTTCTGCCTTATGCAAAAAAATGCTGTCAAAAACGGGTACGGGCGCTGTAAAGCAATACGGCTTTCCACTCTTATTTTCGAGCGGAAAGCCGTAGTTTTATCTATTACCGGCGGCCCAGCCGGGGGGTAGCGTCCTTAAATCCGGTCTCCAGGTCCTCGCCGATGACCAGGCAGTGGGCGGTGCCCAATGCCACGCAGTTGATGGGGTCCGGGGAAACGGCCACCTTCACTTTCAGCTCCTGGCTCAGGTATTCCGGCAGGCCCTTGAGCATCGAGCCGCCGCCGGTGAGCATGATGCCATCGGTGAAGATGTCGCCCGCCAGCTCCGGCGGGGTCTTTTCCAGCACCTGATGGGCGGCCACCATGATCTGCTCCACCAGGGGCATGATGGCCTCGTACAGATCCTCGGTCTTTACGGTGAATTTCTGGGGCAGGCCGGTGAGCAGGCTGCGGCCCTTCACCTCCATGCTGTTGGTGTAGGTGCTGGGTTTGCAGCAGGCTACCTGCTTTTTCAGCTCTTCGGCGGTGCGCAGGCCGATGGCCACGTTGAACTTGGAGCGCACGCACTTCATGATCTCGTCGTCAAAGGTGTTGCCCGCCACGTTCACACTGGTGGCCCGCACCTTGCCGCCCAGGCTGATGACGGCGATGTCGGTGGTGCCGCCGCCGATGTCCACCACCATATGGCCGGAGGGCTCCCGGATGTCGATGCCGGAACCCAGGGCGGCCGCCATGGGCTCGTCGATCAAAAAGACCTGCCGCGCGCCGGAAGCAACCACGGCTTCCACCACCGCGTCGCTTTCGATGCCGGTGATGGCCGCCGGAACGCACACTGCCACACGGGGCTTGATGAGCCGGGAGTCGTACACCTTGTTCACGCAGCGGCAGATGATCTCCCGGGTGAGGGTGTGGTTGGAGATGACACCGTCCTTCAGGGGGCGGATGGCGGAGATGTAGTTGGGCGTGCGGCCCACCATCGCCAGGGCATCGTCGCCCACCGCCAGCACCTGGTCCTTGCGGTTGTCCACCGCCACCACGCTGGGCTGATTCAAAACAACGCCTTTGCCTTCCACCGCAATGATGATGCTGGTGGTGCCAAGGTCGATACCAATATCGTACTGTGCCATTTGCCTTATTACCTCTCTATCCTGTTTGTCCCTTATCCTCTGTTATCGCCCAAACTGGGTCTCCGCCAGGCTCACGGCGAACACGTCCAGCGCACCGGCTTCCCGCAGGGCCTTGGCGCAGTTGGAGACCGTGGCCCCGGTGGTGATCACGTCGTCCACCAACAAGACCCGCAGCCCTTCCACCGCCCGGGCATCCCGCACGCCGTAGGCGTCTTTCACGTTCAGCATCCGCTGGCGGGCCGTTTTGCCCTCCTGCTTTTCCGTCTGCCGCTTTTTGTACAGCAGATCGCAGCGCAGCGGCGTGTCCAGCGCCCAGGCCAGCGGCTTTGCCAGGTGATCCGGCAGGTTGTAGCCCCGCTTTTTGTCACCGGAGGGCACCGGGACCACCAGATCGAACCGGCGGAGCACCGGGCCCTGATCCAGCAATATTATACCACGCTGCTGACGGAAAGTACAACCAAAAATCACCGCCGCCATCCACACGCCAAGTTCTTTGGCGTAGTAGGGCTTGCCGCCGTTTTTCATCAAAAGGATGGCCCGGCGCACGCAGCCGTCATACCGGCAAACGCTGGCCGCCCCGCTCAGATGGTCAAAGCAGTGCTCGCTTTCCGGCAGGCGGGGGACCATTAATTTCAGGCGTTTCAGTTCCGGCTCGCAGTCCGGGCAGCGGGTCAGAAACCCCAGCACCGCCCCGCAGAAGGGGCACCGCCGGGGAAACAGCAGCACCCGGACCTGTTCGGCCAGCCGGGCGGCATGTTCAGCGCCGGTCACAGCGCCGCACCGTTGCGCAGCAGGTCTGCCAGGCAGCTGTAGCGCAGATTCTGGCGGATGTTCTCCACCATACGGCCCACGGTGTCCGGCCGGCCCGCCAGCACGCACAGCTGCTTGGCACGGGTCACACCGGTGTACAAAAGGTTGCGGTAACACAGTTTTTCCGGCAGGTCGCTCACCGGGATGACCACGGCGGAAAACTCGCTGCCCTGGCTTTTGTGTACCGTGACCGCATAGGCGATCTCCAGCTCGGGGATATTTTCGGCGGTGTACACCAGTTTGCGGTCGTCCATCTGCACCAGCAGCGCCCGCTCGCCCGGGTCCACCCCCAAAATGATGCCCAGGTCGCCGTTGAAAGCGCCTACACCGGCTTCGCCGCCGTCCCGCTCGTAGGGGATCAGGTAGTTGTTGCGCACCTGCATGACCTTATCCCCCAGGCGGAACACCTGGCCCGCCATCTCCAGCTGGGGCTTGTCTGGGCTGGGCGGGTTTAAGATCTCCTGCAGGCGCTGGTTCAACGCCGCCGTGCCCACCGGCCCCAGTTTTGTGGGGCAGAGCACCTGGATGTCCCGCACCGGGTCAAAGCCGTAGCTTTTGGGCAGCCGGGTGGAGACGAGATCACACACCAGCTGCTGACAGGCCAGGCCGCTGGCCTGCAAAAAGAAGAAATCGCTGGTCTTATCGCCCCGCACCGGCATCAGGCCGTGGACGATGCGGTGGGCATTCTCCACGATCATGCTCTGGTGCTGCTGGCGGAAGATGCGGGTCAGGCAGACCGTGGGCACCACGCCGCTGCGGATGACCTCACTCAGAATATTGCCCGGCCCCACGCTGGGAAGCTGGTCCGAGTCGCCCACCATGATGATGCGGCAGCCGTGTTTCAGCGCCGCCAACAGGCTTTGGAAGAGTTTTGCATCCACCATACTCATCTCGTCCAGCACCACCACGTCACACTTGAGCAGGTTGCGCTCGTTGTGGATGAACCGCAGCAGATGGATCTGGGGGTCGTAGTCCACTTCCAAAAGGCGGTGGATGGTCTGGGCCTTCTGGCCGGTCAATTCGCTCAGGCGCTTGGCCGCCCGCCCGGTAGGGGCGCAGAGGGCCACCCGGTCCGCCTGGTTTTGAAACAGCGCCAGGATGGCGTTCACGGTGGTGGTCTTGCCGGTGCCGGGGCCGCCGGTGAGCACCATCACATTGTTACAGAGGGCCGTCTCGATGGCCTTGCGCTGTTCCGGGGCATAGGCAAAGCCCTGGGCACGCTCCAAAGCCTGGATGTTCCGCTCCAGATCCTTGGGCTGGCTGGCCGGATAGCGGGACAGCTCCCACAAGCGGGCGGCGATGTCCTGCTCGGCCCGCAAAAGGTCCGGCAGATACAGGTATTCCTTGCCCTCGCACACATAGCGGGCCACCTCGCCCTCCTCGATGGCCTGGTCCAGCTGGCGGTCCACCGCGTCCTGGCTGATCTTCAAAAAGTGCGCGGTGGTGGCCAGCAGCTGGGGCCGGGGCAGGCAGGTGTGGCCGTTGCCTCCGTTGTGCCGCAGCACATACAAAAGCCCCGCCCAGATGCGCAGGCTGCCGTCCTGAGCAAGCTGCATATCCGCCGCAATGGCGTCCACCTGGGCGAATTTGAGCCGCAGCGGCTCCCCGCACAAAAGATAGGGGTTTTCCTGAATGGCCTGCACCGTGTTGGGGCCTAAGTGGCGGTATACTTCCACCGCCCGCACCGGCGTGATGCCGAAGCGCCCCAGATAGGCCACGGCCTCCCGCACGCCGAACATTCGCCGGAACTCGTTGCTGATGGCCATTGCCTTGTCCGCGGTGATGCCCCGCAGCACCGTCAGCTTTTCGGGCTGGTTGGCGATCACCTCCAGGCTGTCGGCCCCAAAGGTCTCCACCAGCTTTTTGGCCGTGGCCGGGCCGATGTAAGGCAGAGCGCCGCTGGAAAGATAGGCCAGTGTGGCGGCCAGATCCTGGGGCATGGTGGCCTCGCAGGAAGTGGCCTTGAACTGGGGGCCGTGGGTGGGATGGTTTTCAAACTGACCGTAGAGCGTCACGCTCTCCCCCACGTTCACCTCGCCCAGCGTACCGGTGACCACATGCAGTTCATCGCCGGTGTTCACCTCGAACACCACATAGCCGGTATCTCGATTTTCGTAGATCAGATGCTCGATGGTACCTTCCATCCGCAGCAGCTGTTTTTCCTGTTCCAGAGCGCTCCACCCGCCTTTTGCCCATAATGATCCATATTATACTATTATAAAGGGCCGCCGCCGGTTTGTAAACAGTCCGCTGAATGGCCCCGTTTTGCCAAAAAAATGCAAAATCCCCGTGCCGGAAAGGCACGGGGATAGAAAGTATCAGCCGATGAACACCCGGATGAGCACCAGGGCGAACAGCACCTGGCAGGTACCCACGCTCACGCCGTACAGCATGGCCTTGGGGCCTTCCGCCACCAGGTCCTTGAACTTGACCCGCATGCCGATGGCCGCCAGGGCAATGATCTCGAACTGCTGGCTCACCAGTTTAGCAGCCTGGCTCAGCGGCGCGGGGATCAGGCCCACGCTGTGCAGCACCGCCATGATGAAAAAGCCGATAATGAACCAGGGCACGCCCGCCTTTACTTCCTTGCGCTCGCCGCTTTCCCGCTTGGCGAACAGGGGGGCGTCGTCCCGCTCGGCGTCCATGCGGGAGTAGACCAGCGCCACCAGCACGATGAACACGATGCGGATGATCTTGAAGATGGTGGCGGTCTCCACCACCGGGCCGCCCACCAGCTGGGCGGAGGCGATCACCTGGCCGATGGATTGCAGCGTGCCGCCGATCATGGCGGAGGTGTGCATCACCTCGTGCTGGTACAAGATGCCGGTGACCACCGGCAGCACCACCATCAGGATGGTTCCGGTCACGTTTACGATAGTGATGGAGATGCCCTTATCCTTGCTGTCCGCCTTGACCACCGGAGAAACGGTGGCGATGGCGGAGGAGCCGCACACCGCGTTGCCCGCGCCCATCAGCAGGCTGAACTTTTTGCCAAAGCCCATCTTGCGGCCGATCCAGTAAGCTACGGTGACCGTGAGGGCCATCTGGCAGGCGATGAAGGCCAGACCGTTCAGGCCCAGGGCCAGAATATCGCTGAGCATCAGGGTGGCGCCGGTGAGCACGATGGAGTATTCCAGCAGGCTGCGCTCGGAGAAGCGGGTGCCGGCGTCGAAGCTGGGCTTATTTAAAAAGGTATTGCCGCACACCACGCCGATGGCGATGGCGAACAGGGCGGCGCCGATGGAGGGGAAAAACTTGGCGATGCCCTGGGCGATCACCGCGATCACCGCACAGGACAAAAAGCCGGGAGCGTACTTAAAAATGGTTGATTTCATGGGTGGATTCCTTTCTATAAACCAAAGGCAGGCAGCCGCCCTTCGTTTGGTTTGGTGTCCTTTCCTTTTCTGGAAAGGTTTTCCGCTGTCTGCACTTGATTATAACCGCAAAATTCTATAAAATCAAATTAGTATTTTTCTTTTATTTATAAATTAATTTTATATATCGAGGGAACGCCCATGCTTGACCCAAAGATCCACACCTTTTTGCTGCTAGCCCAGTGCCAAAGTACCACCCAGTGCGCCGAACTTTTACACGTGACCCAGCCCGCCGTGAGCCAGCACATCAAAGCGCTGGAAAACCGGTATGGGGTGCGGCTGTTCTGCCGGGAGGGCCGCCGCCTGGTGCTCACCGAGGAGGGCCGCCGGTTCGCCCAGCTCTGCCGCCGGCTTTGCACCATGGACGAGCAGATCACCCGGCTGATGCGCCAGACCAGCCGCCCCACCATCTATTTTGGGGCCACCCTTTCCATTACGGACGGGCTGATGCCCGCTGTGCTGCCCCATCTGATGGAGGGCTTTCCCCAGCTGCAATTCCACATGGCCCAGCACAACACCGCGGCGCTGCTGCAGCGGCTGGAGAACGGCGAGCTGGATTTTGTGCTCATCGAGGGCAATTTTGACCACCGGCGCTACGCCTACCATCCCTTTTTTCTCAGCCTCTTTGTGGGGCTGTGCCAGCCGGGCGGGCCTTACAGCCGGTTCCGCCGGCTGGAGGAGACGCTGCAAGCCCCGCTGATCCTGCGGGAAAAAGGCAGCGGCACCCGGGATATTTTTGAAAGCGAATGCCAGGCCCACAACCTGACGGTGCGTGATTATGCGGGCATCTGCGAGATCGAGCATATCCCCACCCTGATGGGCCTGGTGGCCGCAGGCAAAGGCATCACCTTCGCCTATCAGGCGGCCGCCGCTGACCTGCTGCGGCAGGGGGCGTTGCAGATCATGGAGCTGGAAGATTTTCACCTGGAACGGCCCTTCCACTTTGTGTTTTTGCCGGGCCACCCCCGCACCCAGCTGCTGGAAGAACTGTCCGAAGCCATCCAGACTGCCGCCAAACCGCTGGGCCAGGCAGGCCGCCTGCCCAGGTGAGCGTTCCCCGCTGCCGCAAAGCGAACAAAAACAAAACCAGCGCCTTTGGAAGCACTTTTGTTCTCCAAAGGCACTGGCGTTTTGCGCACTATTTTATATTGTTTTCAAGAGCGGCAGGCACTGACGTTCAGCCTTCCAACGCAGCTTTCAGGGCCTCGGCCCGGTCGGTCTTTTCCCAGGAGACGTTCAGATCCTCCCGGCCCATATGGCCGTAGGCGGCTACGGGGCGGTAAATGGGCTTGCGCAGGTCCAGCGCCTGGATGATGGCCGCCGGGCGCAGGTCAAACACCTTGCGCACCGCCGCTTCCAGGGCTTCGCCGCTCACCTTGCCGGTGCCGAAGGTATCCACCAAAATACTCACCGGTTCGGCCACGCCGATGGCGTAGGCCAGCTGCACCTCGCATTTGTCCGCAAGGCCGGCAGCCACGATGTTCTTGGCCACCCAGCGGGCGGCGTAGGCGGCGCTGCGGTCCACCTTGCTGGGGTCCTTGCCGCTGAACGCGCCGCCGCCGTGGCGGGCATAGCCGCCGTAGGTGTCCACGATGATCTTGCGGCCAGTCAGGCCGGAGTCGCCCTGAGGGCCGCCCACCACAAAACGGCCGGTGGGGTTGATATAAAACTTGGTGTTTTCATCCAGCAGATCGGCGGGGATGACCGGGCGGATGACCTGCTCCAGGATATCCCGGCGCAGGGTGTCCATCTCCACCTCGGGGCTGTGCTGGCTGGAGATGACCACGGCATCCACCCGCACCGGCTTGCCCTCGTCGTATTCCACCGTCACCTGGCTCTTGCCGTCCGGCCGCAGGTAATCCAGTGCGCCGTTTTTGCGCACCTCGGTGAGCCGTTTTGCCAGCTTGTGGGCCAGGCTGATGGGCAGCGGCATCAGCTCGGGGGTCTCATTGCAGGCATAGCCGAACATCATGCCCTGGTCGCCGGCGCCGCCCACCTCGTCATTGGTGCCCAGCGCGATGTCCGGGCTCTGCTCATCGATGTTGGTGATCACGGCGCAGGTCTCGCTGTCAAAGCCGTACTTGGCACGGGTGTAGCCAATGTCCCGAATGACCTCGCGGGCAATGGACTGGATGTCCACATAGCAGCTGGTGGTGATCTCGCCCATCACATGCACAAGGCCGGTGGAGCAGGTGGTCTCACAGGCCACCCGGGCGTCGGGGTCTTTTTCCAGGATGGCGTCCAGCACCGCGTCGCTGATCTGGTCGCAGATCTTGTCGGGATGGCCTTCGGTCACGGATTCAGAGGTAAAAAAACATTTCGGCATAGTATTGCCCTCCTAAAATTTGTACACGGAGCCAGCGGCCCGTGAAGAATGGATGAAAAGCAACTTGCCGGAAACAAAAAAGCGCCCAAAGGCCCGAAAGCCTTTGAGCGCGTTACGCTTATCTTTCGGTTTCCCGCAGGATTTGGCACCTTGCATACATGCAGGTTGCCGGACTTCACAGGGCCTGTTCCCTCCGTCACTCTTGATAAGTTGCTATTCAATTTACGCTAAACATCATACTTCTTCCCGGAAGGTTTGTCAAGAGTGTTCTGCGAAAAAGATGGGGTTTGGCAAAAAAGGGTTAAAAAGAATTGTAGTACGGCAGAGTTTCGTTTATAATAGACCAAAGACGGCCCTTTTGCCGCCAGATCCCAGGAAAGGGTGTGTTTTTCCACACATGGAACAAAAGCTTTCCCCTCCCCAACGCGGCACACGGGCCTTATTCGGCCTTGGCTGCCTGCTGGGCGTTTTGGTGTTTTTGCTGGTATACGGCCTTGCGCCGCTGGACGTGACGGCCGATGCCTGGCTGCGGGGCGGATACATCGAGGCGGACATCCAGCAGCACTACGCCGGCTGGCTGTTCTACCGGCAGTCGCCCCTGGCGCTGCCCTTCTGCGTTACCTCGAACATCAACTGGCCCGCCGGCATGAGCGTGGCCTTTACCGATTCCATCCCCCTGTTTGCAGCCCTGTTCCGGCTGCTTTCTCCCCTTTTGCCCGCCACCTTCCAGTATTTTGGCTGGTACACCCTGCTCTGCTTTGCCTTGCAGGGCGGTTTTGCGGTACTATTGATCGGGCTGTTCACCCCAAAGAAAAGTGCGGCCCTTTTGGGGGCGCTGCCCTTTGTGGTCAGCCCCATTTTGCTGGAACGAGCGTTCCGGCACACCGCCCTGGCGGCGCACTTTTTGATTTTGGCCTCCCTTTACTATTATGTGCAGGGCCGCCGGGAAGGCAGATTTGCCTATAAGGGGCTGTTTGCCATCAACTGCCTGGTCTTGGGCATCCACCCCTATTTTGCGCCCATGACCTACGCCATCACCTTTGCCCTGTTGGTGGAACATGCGGTCTCCCGGCGGCAGCTGGCTAAGCCCGCAGCCTTTTTGGGGGCGAATCTGGCCTGCACGGTGGCAGTGGGCTGGCTGTTCGGCCTGTTCAGCGGTGGTTCCGCCTCCGGCGGCAGCGGCATCCAGTACGGGCATTTCTGCATGAACCTGAACGCTTTGTGGAACCCTTCCAGCCGGGGCATGGGCAGCTGGAGCTTGTTTCTGCCCCAGCAGAACCAGACCCTCGGCAACTACGACGGTTTCAACTACCTGGGGCTGGGCATGCTTTTGTGCAGCGTGTTCGTGCTTGTGATGGCCCTTGCACACTGGAAGACCGTTCGTCCGCTGGCCATTCTCCGCCAGCGGTTTGGCCTGGTGTTCGTTTCGGCCTGCCTGACGGTGTTTGCCGTGAGCCATGTGATCACCGCCAACGGCGCGGTGCTGGCCCGGCTGCCGCTGCCCCAGTTCATCGTGGAGCTGGCCACCACCCTGCGCTCCAGCGGGCGGCTGTTCTGGCCGGTGTACTACCTGATCTTTTTGTGCTGCGTTGTAGCGCTGATCCGGCTGTTCCAGAACAAGAAGAAGGGGCTGGAGCTTATGGCGCTGGCGGTGCTGTGTCTGGTGCAGCTGGTAGACCTGAGCCCGGCGCTGGCGGAAAAAGCCCGCTCTTTCCGGCCTTATGTTTCCGCCGGATACGACCTTTTGGACGAAAGCGCCGTGCCCGCCAACGGCCTGCAAGACTTTTGGCCTGCCGCCAGCGGGCAGTACAGCCACCTGGTGGCGCTGGATCCGTTACAGGATACCGGCCTTACCCTGGCGCTGTACACCGCCGATGCCGGCATGACCAGCAGCGACAATTCTTTCACTGCCCGGTATGACGAGGCCCAGGCCGCGGCCCGCCGGGAGGGATATATCCAGGCCATTTTGAACGGCCAGATGCCCCAGGACTACTTGTTCCTCACCGAGCAGGAAAGCACCTTTTTACAGCTGGCGGATGCCGCCCAGCAGCAGGGCGCCTGGTGCGGTGTGCTGTATACCTTGGACGAGACGGGCGCAGAGCGGCTCCTGGTGTATGTGATCGCGCCGGGCATGGACTACAACGGCCCGCTGGCAAGAGAATTTGACCAGGATTTCCCCCTGCACATTGCCGACTATTCCGACGACTACTGGGATCGTGGCGTCCTGAGCCTGAATCTGGAGCAGATCGGCCGCCAGGCGGACAAGGACAAGGTGGTCCTGTTCTACGATACCCCCTATACCCGCGCAAAACTCCTGAACGCTTCTGCCTTCACCGCCAGTGACGGCAGTGTGTATCCCATTCAGTCGGTCAGCGACGAGGACGCCGGCTGGCTGATGGTCACCCTGGAAACAGACGATGCGCACCAGTTGTACGATGAAAGCGGCTGGTGCATGGATTTGGAGAGTGTGACATGAAGATCATTAAAGTGAAGGCACTGCTTCCCGTGCGGCTGGACAAATATCTGATGGAGCAATACCCTACCCTGGGCATTGGCCTGCTGAACAAGGCCCTGCGGGAAAACAAGATCAAACTAAACGGCAAAAAGCAGCCCCTCTCGACCCGGGTGTGCACCGGCGACGAGATCAAGCTGTTCCTCACCGACGAGCAGCTGGACCCGCAAAACGCCCATCCCTCCGGCCCCAGCTTTTTGTGGGCCCGCTGGCCCGCCGACTCGGTGTATGAGGACGAGCACGTTCTGCTTGTGAACAAGCCCGCCGGCCTGCCGGTGATGGACGACAACGCAACGGACACCCTGATCCACCGGGCGATGCTGTACCTGTACAAGAAAGGCAGCTGGAAGCCCGGGGAAGGGCCCGCCCCTGCCCTCTGCCACCGGCTGGATACCGGCACCAGCGGCCTGGTGCTCATTGCCAAGGACCCTAAAACCGAACAGCTGCTGACCCAGCTGATCCGGGACCGGCAGCTGCAAAAGCAGTATCTGTGCGTGACCTTTGGCCGTCCCCAGCCCGCCCAGGCCACCCTGAAAGGCTATCTGGTAAAGGATACGGACAAGGGATATGTGCGGGTGAGCCAGCAGCCTTGCCCCGAAGGCAAGGAGATCGAGACCCGCTACACCACCATGGCGGTCAGCGGACGGCTGGCGCTGCTGAAGGTGGATCTGATCACCGGCCGCACCCACCAGATCCGGGCGCACATGGCCAGCATCGGCTGCCCCATCCTGGGTGACAGCAAATACGGCAACAACGCCGCCAACCGGGAACTGAAGCTGAAATACCAGGCCCTCTGCGCCTGGAAGCTCACCTTCCCTGTTCTGGACGCCCCGGAACTGCAGGGCGTCAGCGGCAAGAGCTTTGAGACCGAGCTGCCCTGGTGGTACCAGCAGGTGCAGAACGGCACGCTGAAATAAAACAGAAAAGACGGATGCCTGACTGCAACACAGTCCAGCATCCGTCTTTTTTATTGTTCTTGTGCCCTTTGCACCAGCGCCTCCACCTCTTCGTAGGTGTACAGCTGGTTGAGCACCTGGCACAGCGCTTTTTTGGAAAGCCGGGGCGGCAGCCCCAGCCGCCGCAGAAAGGCAAACCGGTGTTCCTGGCTGCCCGCCGTGCCGGACAGGCCCCATTGGTACAGGTCGGTATAGGTGATGGCCCGGCCTGCCCGGGCCGCCGTTTCGCAGGCGCCCGCATTGCGCAGCGCCTGTTGCAGCGCTTCGGGCGGCATGCCCTCCACCCCCAAAATGCCCTCCTTGCCAGGCTGGGCTTTGCGGGCTTCCTTGCCCGGAACGGCGGGCACATAGGCCTGCCGCACATACTCCTGGCCGATCAGGTTGGACAAAAAGTTCCGGATGCGAAACCCCGCCGCGTCCGGGTCGGTGAGCAGGATCACGCCCCGCTGGCGGCCCAGCTCTTTCAGCAGCGCCTGGGTCTCCTTGTCCTTATAGATGGCAAAGCCGTCGGTGGTAAGGATCAGGCCGTCCACCAGGGCGCTGAGGGCGGCGGCATCGTAGCGGCCTTCCACCACGATCACCTGCTGGATGCGCATTTTTTCACTCATCGGCTCACCCCCGCAGCGGCCAGGCGGCAGAGGGCCGTTTGCAGCTGGACGGCGCCGTCCACCGGCGAGCCTTTCAGCCCTTTGTCCAGTTCCAACAAGATGTCCAGGCATTTTTCCAGCTGGGGCAGGGTGTAACGGGCGGCGGTCTCGCCGGATTTTTTCAGCCGGTAGTCGCTGCCTTTGTAACCAAAGTCCTTGTGCACCTGGCCGTATCCCTTTTTCAGCACAGCGCCGCTTTTCACCCGGTAAAGATCCACATAGCTGCCGATCAGGGCCGCCGTGATGGCGATGGGCTCGTTTTGCAGCCGCAGCAGGGTGTTCAGCTTTTCGCAGGCCTTGGCGGCGTTTTTGCCAGTGATCAGGCGCACCATGTCGAACACGTCCGCTTCCAGATTCTGGGTGCTCAGCTCCGCCACCAGGCTGGGGGTGATCTCGGTGTAACCGCTGGCGGCCGCCAGCTTGTCCACCTCGTTTTCCAGCAAAAACAGGTCCTGGCCGCACCGTTCCAGCAAAACGCCCGCCGCGCTCTCGCTGAGGGCGGTATTCATCTCCTCGGCGCGCTGGCGCAGGATGCGGCGCATCTCCTGGGTGGTGGGCTGGGCCACTTCCGCCGCATAGCCCAGCTTTTCACAGGTCTCGATGAGCTTTTTTGCCATCTTGCCCAGTTTCAGTTTTCCCCGTTCCTGCGAGAACACGCTGGAGATCACAAAAACCGCGTTTTCGGCGCTGGCCAGCACGTCGCAGACCTCGCTCAGGTCCTTGTCCGAATAAGCCGTGGGCTGCAGCATGGGCAGCTCCACGATGCGGCGGGTGCCGAAAAAGGAGATGGTGCCCGCCGCCATGACGATCTCTTCCACGCTGGGGGCCGGGCCGTCCAGCCGGGTGGTCTCCCCGTCCTCCTGCAGCAAGGCGGCAGTCACCTTGTCCGCCTGGGTGCGGGCCAAAAAGGGATCGGAAGAATAAAAGTAAAAGACCGGCGCGCCGCTTTTCAGGGCGGCCTGCTTTTTTTGTTCGCTATGTAACATCGGTTACCCCCTCAAACATCACTGCCCTGCCGGGCCGGACCCGCACTGTGCCGCCCAGGGGCGCATAGCGGAAGGTCACATCCTGCCGCTGGGCCTGCCAGTCGTAGGCTTTGGCGCACAGCACCTGCCTTGGTTCCACGGCGCCCGGCTCGGAAGAACCCGCCAGCAGCAGATCCACCGGCACCGGCGTGCCCGCTTCCAACTTTCCGGCCAGCATGGCCACACGGTAACCTTCCAGCTCCAGCAGGGCCAGATTGGCGCTGTCGGTGTTGACAAGTGTGACCATTATACCACAAAACGGGATGGCCCGGCTACCGTCCGCCGGGATCTCTTCCAGGGTGACCACCTGCCCGGCTTTGAATTGCAGGGCTTTGGGGGCCTGGCGCAGGTCGATCCACAGGTCCGCTTCGCCGATGCCCCGCTGGGCAAGAGCTTCTTCCACCGCCTGCCGGTTGCTCTCGCCGCCCTTGAACAGCACCATGGCCTCCCCTTCGCTGATGACCACCGCGCAGGGGTTGGCCGTGCTGCCGGTGAGGGCGATGGACACCACCGGCTGTTCCAGCTGGCCGTACAAAAACGCCGCTGTAAGTGTGATGCAAGGTGCGGCCAAGGCCAGCAGAGGCATACGTCGCAGCTTCCAGGCGGCCCACCCCAGAGCGAACAGCACCAGCAGCACAAACAGGGTGTACCCGGTGGGAAGCACCAGCTGGGCGGCAGGCAGGCCGGCGGTAACTTCCACGATGGCGTTCAGCAGCTTGGTCAGCAGACCCGCCAGCAGCGAAAATGCCCGGGCCGCCGGATACAGCACCGGCACCAGGCCGGTGACCGCCGCCAGCAGGCCCAGCAATACGATGGGCCCCACCAGAGGGATAGTCAGCAGATTGGTGAGCACCGACACCCCGCTCACCGGCAGGCCGTGCAGCAACTGCAACGGCAGGGTGAACAGAGCGGAAAACACCGGCACCAGCACAATGGAAAGAGCCTGGTTCAGCCGGTAGCGCAGCGGATGTTCCTCCCGCACCGCCGCCGTCAATCCGGGCCGAGTGACGGCTCCCGCCAGCAGCACCCCCAAGGTGGCCGCAAAGGAGAGCTGCAACCCCAGATCGCACACCGCATAGCAGTTGCGCACGGACAGCACTGCTGCCGCCACGCCCAGAGAGGTGAAGGAATCCGAAGGCTGAAGCAGCAGCGCACCCAAATAAAACAGCAGCGCCGCAATGCCCGCCCGGGTCACAGAGGGCGTGAACCCGGTGAGGGCCATCATAAAGCACACCAGCAGCATGGCCCCCACAGCGCGCAGCCTGCGAAAACGGCCGCTGCCGGGCCGGTTGCCCACAAAGGCCCCGCAGAGCAGCGTCAAGTGCAGGCCGGACACCACCAGCAGATGGGACACGCCCGCCGCCCGGTAACTTTGCTGCAACTGGTCCGTAAGGTGGCTCTTGTCCCCCACCGCCATGGCCGAGAGCACCGCGCCCTCTTCGGCGGGAAGATACCGGCGGCAGCTGCGGGCCAGGCGCTCCTGCATCTCTTTCATCCAAAAGCGGGGCGCGTGGCTCTGGCCGGTGTGCTGGATCTGCCCTTGGGGTTCTGCCGCCAAGAGCACTCCGTCGGCCAGGTTGCCGTAATAGTACTCGTTTTGTTCCAGCGCCGCCAGCTTGATCGAAGCGGAAACGATCTCGCCCCGCTCGCTTTCCGGAAAGGCAGTACAGGACACCTTAAAGCGTTTCCAGACGGGCAGCTCTTCCCCATCTAGGGCCAGCACGGTGAACTGGCCCCGGATGGTGCCGTCCTGAAAGCCGGCGTCCGCCGTTTCCACCAGCAGCACCGCCTGCTTTTCCTGCCCGGCCAGCCGGAACACCGGCGCCACAAAGATAGAATAGCTTGCCAGGTGGAAGGCCAGCGCACAGAGCGCCGTGAGGGGCAGAAGCATCCAGTAATTCCGGCGTTTCAGCCCCACTGCAAAGTAAAACGGGCATACGAAAACTGCCGCAAGCAGCCCGAGGGCTGCCGGCGGCAGATAAGCAGCGATGAGTTTGGTGCAGAACCAAACGAAGCAACAAGCTGCCAGTACCCGTCTCATGGTCCGATCAATGCTCGAACAGAGGCAGTTTTTCCAGGAAGATGATGTCGGTGCGGTCAGCGGCATCCCCTTCCGCCAGGGCGGCGGCACGGCCCACTACGGTGCCGGTGCTGCGGGCCACCAGCGCTTCCAGCGCCAGCAGCGAGCCGCCGGTGCTGATCACGTCGTCCACGATCAGGATGCGCTTGCCGTTCATGGCTTCCAGGTCCTTGTGGTCGATCACCAGCTTCTGCTTGGCGCTGGTGGTGATGGACTGGTCCTCCACGACCACGGGATCACGCATGTAAAGTTTTTCGCCTTTACGGGCAGGAATGTAGAGCTTGCCGCTCTGCCGGCTCATCTCGTAAGCCAGAGGGATGCCCTTTGCCTCGGCGGTGACGATCACGTCGAATTCCGGGCACTTTTCCAGCAGGGCCTTGGCGCAGGCAACGGTCAGCTCCACATCGCTGAACATGATAAAAGCCGCAATGGACAGATGCTCGTTGATGGTGCAGATGGGCAGTTCACGGGTCAGGCCTGCCACATGCAGGGTGTAGGTATCGTTCATAAAAAGAGACTCCTTATTCTCGGTCAACAAAACGGTCAGGCGTGCCCGGCATCAGCCCGGAGGCCAGGCCAGGCTGCGCTTTGCCAGCACATGAAAGTGTAAATGCTTTACACTCTGGCCGCCGTCCTCACCCACGTTGGTCACCACACGGTAACCGTTTTCGCAGCCCAGTTCGGAGCACAGGCGGGCGATGGTGGCAAAAATATGGCCCAGCAAAGCGCTGTCCTCCTGGGTCAATGCGGCGGCGGAGACGATGTGCTTTTTGGGGATCACCAAAAAGTGCACCGGGGCCTGGGGATCAATGTCGTGGAACGCAAGGATCTGGTCGTCCTCGTACAGCTTGTTCGAGGGGATCTGGCCCTGTGCGATCTTGCAAAACAGACAATCTTCCATGGCAGTCGTTCGCTCCTTTCTTGATGGGGTTTTAAAAACAGCAGTTCCCCCCGGGACCCGTTTTCCGGGCCCCGGGGAGAAGATACAGCGTAAAAGATCAGCCTTCCAAAGCCGCCTTGACGATACCGGCCACGGCGTTCAGCGCCTCGTCGATCTTGTTCTCGTCCTTCAGGCCAGCCATGGCAAAGTCCGGCTTGCCGCCGCCGTTGCCGCCGGCGATGGCAGCGATCTGCTTTACCAGAGCGCCCGCCTTCAGGCCGGCGTCCACAGCGCCCTTGCCGCAGGAAACGGCCAGGGTGATCTTGCCTTCGTTGGCGCCCACAATGGCGGACACCGCACCCGGAGCCTTGTCACGCATCTTTTCAGACATGGTGCGCAGGGCGTCGGGGGTGGTGGCGGAGAAGTAGGCGGTGAGGATCTTGATGCCGTTCACCTCTTCGGCGTTTTCCAGCATGCCGTCGATCTGGTTGGCGGCAGCAGCCTCCTTGGCTGCGGCCAGCTCCTTGCCCAGGTTCTTCACCTCGGAGGCGATGGCGACTGCACGCACCGGCAGGTCCTTCATGTTGTTGACCTTCAGGGCGTCGGCCACCTGATGCAGCATCTCGGTGCGCTCGTCCAGCAGGCGCAGCACGCCGGTGCCGGTGGTGGCCTCGATGCGGCGGATGCCGGCGGCCACACTGGACTCGCTCAGGATCTTAAAGCAGCCCAGCTGGGCGGTGTTCTTCACATGGGTGCCGCCGCAGAACTCGGTGGACCAGCCGTTCACGTCCACCACGCGGACCACGTCGCCGTACTTTTCGCCAAACAGGGCCATCGCGCCCATCTTTTTGGCCTCGGCGATGGGCATGTTCTGCACGTTCACGTCCAGGGCCTCAAAGATCTTCTGGTTGACGATGTGCTCCACCAGAGACAGCTCTTCCGGGGTAACGGCGCTGAAGTGGGTGAAGTCAAAGCGCACCCGCTCGTCGTCCTCGTAGGAACCGGCCTGATGCACATGGCTGCCCAGCACCTCCCGCAGGGCTTTCTGCAGCAGGTGGGCGCTGGTGTGGTTGCGGGCGATGGCCATGCGGCGGCCCTTGGCAACGTCAGTGGTAA
Source organism: uncultured Oscillospiraceae bacterium (assembly GCA_949291395.1). Taxonomy (GTDB): domain Bacteria; phylum Bacillota; class Clostridia; order Oscillospirales; family Ruminococcaceae; genus Allofournierella. The sequence continues at coordinate 19,148 of CASEVW010000195.1, forward strand.
CGGTGTCGCCCACCTTCACGGTGCCTTCCACCAGAACGCAGGTGTGCACAAAGTAGCCCTTGCCGGTCTTCTTTACGTCCTTCACTTCCAGACGGGCGCCGTCGGCGGTGACGATGGAACCGGTATCGGCCACCTGTCCGCCGCTCTCTGCGTAGAAAGGAGTCTGATCCAGGACCACCAACACGCCTTCCTTGGCGCCGTCGTCCACCGAGATAGCATCCACCAGCTCGTCGCCGTCAGACAGGGCCACGATGGCGCCCTTGTCCTCCAGCTTGTCGTAGCCGGTGAACACGGTGGCGGGAACGTTCACCTCACTGAACAGATCGGATGCCCAGCCGGAGATGCCCCGGGACAGACGGTCCTTGCGAGCCTTCTCCTTCTGCTTGCGCATCTCGGAATGGAAGTTCTCCTCGTCCACGGTGATGCCCGCCTCGGCGGCGATCTCACGGGTGAGGTCCAGCGGGAAGCCGAAGGTGTCGTTCAGCTTGAAGGCGTCGATGCCGGAAAGGATCTTCTCCTTGCCAGCCACGGCGGCCTTGCTGATGTTGTCGATCAGGTTGTTCAGGATGTTCATGCCCTGGTCGATGGTCTTGTAGAAGCGCTCCTCCTCGGTGCCGATGACCTTCTTGATGTAATCGGCATGCTCTTCCAGCTCGGGGTAGCCGGCCTTGTTCTCGTGGATCACGGTATCCACCAGCTCGGTCAGGAAGGGGCGGGTGATGCCCAGCATCCGGCCGTGACGGGCGGCCCGGCGCAGCAGGCGGCGCAGCACATAGCCCCGGCCCTCGTTGGAGGGCAGGATGCCGTCGCTCACCATGAAGGTGGTGGAGCGGATGTGGTCGGTGATCACGCGGATGGAGATATCGGTCTTTTCATCCTGGCCGTATGTCTTGCCGCTGATCTTCTCCACATGGTTCAGGATGGCCCGGACGGTGTCCACCTCAAACAGGTTGCCCACACCCTGCATCACGCAGGCCAGGCGCTCCAGGCCCATACCGGTGTCGATGTTGGGGCGCTCCAGGCGGGTGTAGTTGCCCTTGCCGTCGGAATCGAACTGGCTGAACACCAGGTTCCAAACTTCCATGTAGCGGTCGCAGTCGCAGCCCACCTTGCAGCCGGGCTTGCCGCAGCCGTGCTCGGGACCCCGGTCGAAGTAGATCTCGCTGCAGGGGCCGCAGGGGCCGGAGCCGTGCTCCCAGAAGTTATCTTCCTTGCCAAAGCGGACCATGTGGTCCTCGGCGATGCCGATATCCTTAGTCCAGATGTCCCAGGCTTCGTCGTCATCCTCGTACACCGAGATGTACAGCAGGTCGGCGGGGATCTCCAGTACCTGGGTCAAAAACTCCCAGGCCCAGGCAGTGGCTTCCTTTTTGAAGTAATCCTGGAAGCTGAAGTTGCCCAGCATCTCGAAGTAGGTGCCGTGGCGGGCGGTGATGCCCACCCGCTCGATGTCCGGGGTGCGGATGCACTTCTGGCAGGTGGTCACCCGGTGGCGGGGAGGCTCTTCCTGGCCCAGGAACCACCGTTTCATGGGAGCCATGCCGCTGTTGATCAGCAGCAGGCTGTTGTCGTTTTTCGGCACCAGGGGGAAGCTGTCCAGCCGCAGGTGGCCTTTGCTCTCGAAAAACGAAAGATACTTTTCACGCAGTTCATTCAAACCGGTCCATTGCATCGTTCAAAACTCCTCTACTTATTTATGGTCAAACCAAATACCGGATAACAGCCGAAATGCACCAAAAAAGAATAGCCTCCGCCCCCAAAAACAGGGACGAAGGCTATAATACTCCGTGGTACCACCCAAATTGCGGCCTTTGCGGGCCGCCGCTTTCGTCACGTTAACGCCGTGCTACGCCCGGTTCTTCACCGGGGGCTCAAGGGTGGCGGATGGCGGCAGCTGCGGCGGGCACCTTGCACCAAATGGTCCCCTCTCTGAAAGCCTGCTGCGGCCTTTGGCCCTATCACAGCCATTATCACTATTGTTTACCTTATCAGTATAGCGTTCCGATAGCTCGTTGTCAACTGTCTTTTGCCAAATTCAGCCGGTCCTGGCCGTGCGGCAGCAAAATGCATGGCTTTCGCTTTAGCCCAGCGCTTCTTCGCTGATCCGCCCCGCATTCTCCGGGTTGATGACCTCCACCGGATAGTTTGCGTTGAGGTTCTCCACCGGCGCGTTCAGCTCGATCTTGGGCGTGGTGGGGTCGTCCTGATAGTATTCCAGATCGATGACCGAACACTCGCCGTTGATGACCACCCGCTCCAGGTTGGGGCAGTCCCGGATATACAGCCGGTCCACCGGGCCGTTGAGCACCATCTCTTTCAGCTGGGGCAGGTAGTCCAGCTCCAGCAGGTCGTTCAAGCTGGCGTTCACCGTCATGGTCTCCAGCGCCGTCATAAAGTTACAGGTGCTGGGGTCGATCTTTGTCACCGTGGCCGGGATGGTCAGGGACTTGAGGTTTTTGGCGGACTGGAAAGCCCCCACCCCGAGCTCTGTCACGCCCTCCGGCACGGTGTATTCCTCCCGCGGAGCCGAAGCGGGATAGGCCAGCAGGGTCTTGCCGTCCGCCGAGAAGAGGATGCCGTCGATGGAGCGGTAGGAGGGGTTGCCCTGGTCCACAAGGATCTGCTCCAGACCGGTATGGCCCGACAGGGGATTTTGGGTGCCAAAGCCCAGATCCGTGATGCCCGCCGGCACCGAAAGGATATCCATCTCCTGGCTGTAAGCGCCGGCCATGTCGGCGGCGGTGACTGCATAGGATCTGCCGTTGTAGCGCAGGGTGTCCGGGATGCGGTACTCGCCGCTGAAGTAGATGGACTTCCACCCCAGATCGATCTTCAGGCCGCCCTGGCCAGGCTGCGGCGTGGGGGTGACGACAGGCTGGCCGCCGGGCTGGAGGGGGTTGCCGTTCTGATCCACCAGATCAGACAGGACGGCCTGGGGGCTTTCCGCCGTGCCGCCCTGGGCCCCGCCGCCGGACAACGCCTCACCGCCCACTGCCATGCGGGGCAGGATATCCTGGGCGGACACTTCCCCGCTGGCCCAGACAGGCGAGTCAGGCTCGATGCTCAGGTTACCCTCCGGGAAAAAGTAATATTGCTCAAATCCTAACGTCCACTCGTCTGGGCTGCCGGAATAGATCTCGGGGTCCAGCACATAGACCCAGCACCGGGTCACCTCACCGTTGGGCATGGTGCCGGTGATCTCGGCCTCGCCGGTGTGGGAGGTGTCACAGGTGACCAGGCCGTACTCGTCCACCTGGGCGATCTCCGGGTCGCTGCTGGTCCAGGTCATCTCGTTGGAAGAAGCTTGCAGCTGCACCGGCTCTTTCATGGAAGAGCCCTGGTACCGCACGATGAAGTTCACGTCCAGGCCCGTCTCCGTTTCCTGAACGAGCGTTTCCTCCTCTTGCAGTCCGAACGCGCTGTTCCAGCCCTCCAGGATGGATTCGGGCGTGTTCCGCACGCCAAAGGAATTGGCGGCCTGGATCAGCCGTTTGCTGCCAGTGGTCTCAATGCCGGCCTGCAGCCAATCGCGCGCGCTGTCGGCATCTCCCATATCCATATAGATCTGGGCCGCAAGCTCGTACTGGGGCACATAGTCTGGCGCGGTATTTTGCAGATCGTTCAGCACGCCGACGGCGGCGCTGTAGTCGCCGGTCTGGGCAGCCTGGTACGCCTTGGCGTACATGGCGTCTGCCTTGTTTTCGCCAAAGACGTTCATCAGGATGACGGCTGCTGTGACCGCCGCCGGCAGAGCCGCGATCAACAGTTGTTTGTGTTTCATTTTTTCGCATCCCCATCTGAAGTAGTGGTTTTCCCTGCCTGGGCCGCGGCCGCCTGGGCCTTGTCCAGCACTTTATCCAGCGCGGCAGGCGAAAGGATGTCGTACCTGCCCAGCAGGGCCAGCACGCCGAACGCCACCAGCGCCCCGTCCAGCAGCAGGGAGACAAGATTGCCCAGGCCATAGGGCAGGTGCAGATAGCCGACCCCCACAACGGAGTTCAGCACACTTACCAGGCCGTTCAGCAGCGCATAAATGCTGCTGATCCCCCAAACGCCGCCCAGTACGATCAGCGCCTGGCAGGACATCTTGCGCATGGCATCGGTGCTTTCCACCAAAAGGGCATAACCGATCAGCAGAAGGGCCGCAACGGCGTTTTGCAGGGCGCAAAAGTAGATCAGCGCGGCAAAAACGGTGATCTTCAACCCGAATTTTGTGGTTTTCATAACAGTTTTCCTCCTATGCATTGCGATTATTGCGCCGGCCGAAAGCAGACCCAGGCAAGGCTGCCGGCCTTTTCCGGTGCGGCGGTGATACGATTCAAAGTCAGCCCGTAGCCTGATCCAGCAGGCGGATCATCAGGCGGGTCTGTGCGGGAAGCTCCAATTCCGGCTGGTCCCGCAGCTTCCAGCCAAGGGGATCGGTGTTTTCCAGGGTAGTATCCATATAGTCCAAAAGCCAGGCCATTTCTTCGGCGGCATGCTTTGCGGGGCAGCCCTGCTCCATGACGTATTGCAGACGGGCAAGGGCCTCGTCATACATGGCTTGGTCGTATTTTCGCAGGATCACGGCCTGGCGCTGGGCGTCGGCCATGGCCTGGTAATCGCCCCGGCTCAGGGCTTCCTCCGCCAGGATCTGCCAGGCGGTGGGCTGGAAGGGATCACGTTCCAGCAGGGCCTGGGCATCTTCTGCGGCCTGGTCCAGCGAGGTGCGGGTGAGCATCTGCTCTACCGCCAGTTCCGTGTCCCAGGGCGCAAGGGCCCGGGCCAGATCCAGGTGGTCCAGACGGTAGGCCGCATCCGCCATGCCCCGGGGCAAGATCAGCAGCATGGCCGCCGACGCCGCCAAAATGCCAGCGGCTCTTCCCCGCAGGGTCACCAGCGGGGCATCATCACCGGCGGGGCTCAAAGCCAGTAAAAGCAACCACACCATGCACTGGAATTGCAGGTCCAGGTCCATCAGGCAGTGCAGCAGCAACAGCACCGCCACCACCGGCGCACAGCTTTTCCGGCGCAGCCGGTGGGCGACCCAGCAGAGGGCGGCGGCAGCGGCGGGAATGCCGTAGTCCAGCGCCATCTGCAATAGGTCGTTATGAACGAACCGCACATTGTACACGCCGGTCTGGATCATCTGCTGCAAGTAGAACCAGCCCAGATACCCCACGCCCAGAGGATAGTGCGCCAGCAGACGGGCTCCGTCCTTCATGTACAAAAGCCGGCCCCACACCGTGCTCAGGGAACCAGGGCGGAAAAAGCGGGCGAAGGTCCAGCCGTTTTGCAGCCAGACGAGCACGCCCACGGCCGCCGCCACCACCGCCAGCACCAGCAGCAAGCGCCAGTCTCTTTTGCGGAGGGCCCGGTAAGCCAGCCAGGCCGCCGCCAAAAGCAGCACGCCCCGGCTGCCGGAAGCGGCAATGCCGAAGAGCAGCAGACCATCCAACAGCAGCCGCAGGGGCCGCGCTGTCCCCTTTCGGTCCACGGCCAGGCCGGCCAGCAAAAAGGCCGCAAAGGTGTTCGCATACTGGAACGGTCCCGCCATGCGGGAACTCTCATACAGCAGCGGCCGCACACTGGGCAGCAGCCCGCCTGCCAGGCAGAGCAGCACCATGCAGGCCCCTATCCAGGGCACAAGCCCCAGCAGGCGGCGGCGTTGGCTGGCGGTCCATTGCAGGATCAAAAGGCCGAACAGGGCGCAGGCCAGCAGCCGCAGCAGCCCTTCCCAGCAGCCGCCGGGGTCGATGCCGGCATACAGGCTCCAGACCGCGCCGCATCCGATCACTGCCAGGCAGGCGGTCGTCACCCCATCCCGGGGCAGCAGCAGGCGGCGGCCGGCGACCGTCTGCCACAGCAGGAACAGCCCGTGCACACCGGTCGCCAGCCCCCACTGCCAGGGAAAATACCCGCCGCCGGCAAAGGGCAGCAGAAAAAAGAAGGGGCAGTAAAGGGCGAAAGGATCCCGGAGGGCCGTTTTCAGCCGGTCAAGCCACCTGCGCATAGCCTGCAATGCCATTGGTCTTTTCCGGCTCGGTGACCACCAGGCGCCTGCCATCGCCATTGTCGGCGGCAATGGCCAGGCCGTCCTCGTGGCGAAGGATCCGCCAAATGCCCTGGTTGAAGGAAGGCTGATATTCATCGGCGGCCTCGCCCCGCTCAAAGCGCCAGGTCACCCGGCCGTCCCACAGGCCGTCCACTACATTGCCGGTGATCACACGGTAGGTCACCGTGGCGTTCAGATCCGCCTGCCAGCTGCGGGTAGTAAAGGCGCCATTGGGCAGATCCTCCTGCCAGGTGCCTTCGGCCAGATAGTTATTGCCGTCCTGATAGGCCAGCCAGACGCCCTGGCCGCTGCGGGCGTCTTCCTCATGCTCGCCGTAGTAGACCATGTAGTTGATGTTGACGGGCTTTTCCCCTGCTTCCTCGGCAGGCTCTTCCGGGCCGGAAACAGCTTCGGAGCTGGAAGCGCTTGCCGGGCTGGATGCCGGCACAGAACTGGAAGCACTCGCCGGGCTGGACGCAGGCGCAGAGCCAGAAGCGCTGGCCGGGCTGGAGGTAGCCTGGGAGCTGGAAGCGCTGGCCGGGCCAGAGGTGACCCCGAAGCTCAAGGCAGTGGCCGTATTGGGGGTGGGGCGGAAGCCCATGGCAGCCGCCACATTGGAAGCGGGGCTGGGGCTTGCCGCACCGGCCGCACTGGAATCAGGCGCAGAGCCGGGGGCGCTGGCCGGGCCGGAATCCGGCTCAGAGTTAGAAGCGCTTGCTGCGCTGGACGCAGGCCTGGAACCGGACGTGCTGGCCGAACCGGATGCCGGCGCAGAGCCGGAAGCACTTGCCGGAGTGGAAGCAGGTTCGGAAGCCGGTGCGCTGGACGGGCTGGACTCCGGACTGGAAGCCGGAGTCTCCTCATCAATATCGGTGCTCGGCGTGCTGCCGCTGATGTCCGCAAAGTTTTCGGTGTCCACTTCCATGCGGTAAACGGCGGTGAGCAGGTCGGTAGCGTCGTCGATCAGGCGGATCTGCGCATCCATGCCCATGATCTGGGCCACCGTGTCCTTATGAGTGCTGTCCGCCAGCAGGGTGAACACCGCATCGTAATCTTTTTGGGCGCACAGGTCCCGCAGATGTTCCCGCAAGGACAGGGCGTCATAGAAGACCTTGCCCGCCGGTTCGTCTTCGCATTCCAGGTCGTCCAACCAGTCCACGGCGTCCTGCATGTCGTTGCCGGGGACCTTGAGCTGGGCCACCGCACCGGACTGGATGGCCACATCCAGCTGGGCCTGGGCTTCACCCCGCCGGTAAAGCAGGGACGGCTCCGAGCTGGCGATCTCGATGGCGCCATTGAACGCCAGGACCGCCTGGTCGTAATGTTCAGCCAGCAGGTACCGCTCTCCCAGCTGCAAGGCCCGCTGGAACCGCCGCACCGGCGCGTTGTACCAGCCAAACAGCAGATACACAAGGAGAACTGCCACTGCTCCGGCAGCGCCAACGATCCACGACCAATTGGATTTTACATTTTGCTGCACATTCATTCCTTCTTTCCAAACGATTCACCCGGTACAGGGGCGTGCCGGGCAAGGGCGGCCTTCCGCATGCAGGCCAGTGCCGATGCCCGTTTTTTGAAGCCCGCGCAGCGCAACATGGCCCCGCGGCGCGTTTTCAACGGTATTCCCGCCAGATGGTCTCCCGGATCTGGCGTTCTTTGCGCTTGAGCAGATGGCCCGTGATTAGCGTCGCTGTCGATGTGAGCACCAGCCCGGCCAGGCCAATGGCCAGAAAGATCATACCGCTGCTGCCTGTTGTGAAAAACTCCATGGATCTCCCTCCAATGTTTGATCAAAGCTTTTTCTCAGCTCAGCCAGCCGCCCACCTGCAGCTGTTCCAGCAGGTTGTCCAGGCGGCTCATCTCCATGTCGCTGACACCGTTCGCCACCGCCTGCTGGTAATATTGCCGGGCCAAACCGGCATACTGCTCCACCTGGGCGTAATCCCGGTGGGCCACCGGCTTTTGGTCCTGCCAGTCGGCGTACAAAAACGCCAGCCGCATGTAAGGGCGGTAGTCGGTGGGGTACTGCTGGCACATGGCAAGCAGCGTTTGTTCCGCCCGGTCAAACGCGCCCAGGTTCTGCTGGACCATTGCCAGGTTCAGTGCGGTCAGGGCGTTGCCCTGACCCCGGTCCATCACGGCCTGCAAGACTGCCTCGGCCTCCTGGTAACAGGCGGCGCTGCTGGCCGGGTCTGCCTGGGCTTTTTCGCTGAGCACCTGGGCCAGCATCTCGGCGTGCAGCGGGCTGGCATCCCCCAGACTCTCCACCGCCTGGCGCAGCAGCTGGATGCTGCCGTCCAGATCGCCCTGCTGCTGGCAGATCTGTGCCGCCGCAAGGTAGCACCGGCTCAGGATCTGCGCATCGTCGCTCTGCTGCAATACGCTGCGATAACCGGCCAGTGCCTCGTCAAACATTCCCTGTACGGTGTTGATCTCGGCCTGGACCACCTGGCAGTCCACCGAGGCCGCACCCCGGGCCTCCAGGGTCTCCAGCGTCTGCTGCGCGCCGTCCAGATCGCCGCCGCGGGCCTGGGCCATGGCCAGGCCCCGGTAATAGGCGTCGTTGTCCGTGCGGCGTTCCAGCGCCCGCTGGTATTGCGCCATCGCGCTGGCGTAGTCTCCTATCTCGTACAGGCAGTTGGCCTGTATGTAATAAAAGTCTCCGGCCTGGTCGTCCGACAGCTGATCGGGCAGCAGGCTGCCTGCGCTTTCGGCGTTGTTCAGAAGGTCCAGCGCCTGCTGGTACTGGGCCTGCTGGTACCATTCCACCGCCAGCCGCAGATAGGCTTCCGCCCGGTCGGGAGACATGTCGATGGCCTGTTCCAGCAGATCGACGGCTCCTTCGGTGTCTCCCTGGGTAGACAGGGTCTCGCTTTGGGTCACCAGCGTCAGGTAGGCGTTCTGCCGCCCCTGGTACAGCTGCATCACGCCGTAGCCGGTGCAGGCCAGGCTGGCGCAGAACAGCACCGCAAAGATGCCCCGGGTGATGGTTCGGGCCAGATGGCAGCGGCGGTAGCGGGCGTCCAGCAGGTCCACATCCTGCAATGCCTGTAACATGTGGGCCGCGTCCGGGAAGCGCCGTTCCGGCTGTTTTTCCATGGCCCGCATGATGATGCTGGCAAAGGTGGCGCTGATAGGCGGGGCGTGCTCGCTCAGGGGCGTTATCGGATCCAGCGCCTTTTCTGGGGTGCACCCGGTGACCAGATAATACAAGGTGGCGCCGATGCTGTACACATCGGTGCATTTTGCGATGCCGCCGTAGCCCCCGGCGCGGGTGCTCTGCGCCGCCTGGGAGGAGCGCAGAGACTCCCGGCCGCTCCGGCTTTCCTGGGCAGGGGCAGGCGGAGGCGCCGGCAGGGTGAGTTCTTCAGGCCGGTATCCGGTGGGCGCATACTCGGTGGATGCCGTCTCGGTGGCGGTGAGGCCTGAAGCAGCGGGCGGCCCCGCCGTTTTTGCGGGCTGGAGGTACTGTTCCGGGGCAGCAAAACCATGGGTGACCGCATTCACGATGGTGTCGTCCGCATAGGTCAGCGAGGTATTGAAGTCGATGAGGCAGATGTTCCCCTCCGGCGTGATCATCACGTTGCTGGGCTTGATGTCCCGATGGATGATGACCGGTTCCTGCTCGTGCAGGTAGGCCACCACCTCGCACAGCTGGCAGGCCCAGCGATGGGCAGAGCGCTGATCGACGGGGCCGTTTTCCTTGACGATCTGGCGCATATTCCGGCCAGGGATCAGGTCCATGACGGTGTACACATAGCCGTCGCTGCCCTGGATGATGTCGTAGATGCGGGGCAGATAGCGGTGTTTCAGCCGCTTGAGGATATCCGCCTCCGCCCGCTGGTCCAGCGCGCCCAGGTATTTCTGCTTGAATCGCTTGATGACCACATCCACATCCAGGCCAAGGCGGTGCGCCCGGAACAGGGTGCCCATGCCGCCCTCGCTCATGGGCTGGATGTCTATGTATTCCGCCCCAAGCTGTTTTCCGATCTCGTCTGTCAAGTAGCCACGCATCCTTTCTGCCGCCATGTCTGACGGGGCTTTTCTTTTATTACGGTCCGTTTCGGCCCGGGCCTCCCGCCCAAACGCCTTCCTGGCGCTGTTGATGCCACGTTATGTGTCTCATAAAATGAGACTGATTTTTTGTCAGGCTCGGTGGGAGCAGTTTGCCGCGAATCAGCGGCATTCCGGCGGCCATTCTGGCCCTGTTTTCGCGCCAGGCAGCCGCACCGAAAAAACCCGGCAAAAATTCGTACCGATTATATCAAACTTTAATATCCGTTTCAATAAACGGCGTTATTTTAAAACTATAAACTACATACAAAATTACGACTTATTTTATTCTATTTTTATAAAAAATAACGGATACGCCCCTCAAAATTAACCTAGGTTAATTTTGAGGGGCGTATCCGTTTTCCGGGGGGCTTTGCGCCGCCGCAGACCGTTCGTAGGCTCCGCCGCATTTTGGGCGGGAGCCTCTCCCCTTTCCGGCGCTTTCATTCAGAGCGAGCTGGAAAGGCGATCCACAGTTAATCGTATGGGTTTTCTTTCGTTTTGGCGGGCCCCATTTTTGTCTGCTTCAATCGGTGGTTTCCACGATTTGTGCCGCTTCCGTCTCAGCCAGGATGGCCTGGCGGGTCTCGCTGCTTTGCAGCCAGAACAAGGCGTCGCACACCTTGGCGAACACCGCCGCCGAGCTCTGCCGCGGCTCGGGGGTGCCGTCCTGCAGCACCACGATGGTGTACAGCGGCTGCCCGGCGGGATAAAACCCGGCGAACCAGTAGTTCATGGCTTCCCGGCCGTCCTCCAGCATCACGCCGGTCTGGGCGGTGCCGGTCTTGCCTGCCGCCCGGCCATTTTGCGGAGCAGCCTGCCTGCCGATGCCCTCTTCCACCACTGCCCCCAGCATCCGGCGCAGGGCTGCGGCGGTGTCTTCACGGATGGCACGGCGCACATCCGGCTGATAGAGGGACTGTTCCAGCTGGCCGGTGCTCTCGTTCACCACGCCCTCCAAAAAGCTGGGGGTGCGGTACTGGCCATCCCCTGCGATCACGTTGAAGGCCCCCGCCAGCTGCACTGGGGCCGCCAGCAGCTGGCCCTGGCCAAAGCTCACGTTGGCAAGCTCGCCCAGGTCTTGCAGGGTCTCGGCGTCCGGCAGATTGCCGGAGGCACTTTTCAGGCCGCCGCCCAGGTAGACCGTTTGGCCAAAGCCAAAGTTTTCCGCCATGGCCTGGATGCGGCCGCCTCCCAGCTGCATGCCCAGGTCGATGAAAAAGCAGTTGCAGCTTTTTTCCAGCGCTCCCTGCAGGCCCATCGGACCGTGGGCCCGGTTCTGGGCGCAGTGGTACTCATGGCCGTTCAGATCCAGCACGCCCTCGCAGTCCATGCTGTACCAGCCCATGCCCCGTTCCAGCGCACAGGCCGCCAGCACCGGCTTGAACACCGAGCCTACGTTGTACTGGCAGAGCGTCCGGTCCAGAAAGGGGCTGTTTTCCGCCTGTAAGCTGGCTTGCAGGTCGTTTGGGTCAAAGCCCGGCACGCTCACGCTGGCTTTCACCTTGGCGGTGGCAGTCTCCAGCACCAGGATGCAGCCAGTGTCCATCATTTCCTGGGCAATGGCTTCGCAGGCCCGCTGCGCCCCCTCATCCAAGGTGAGCATGAGGCCACGGCCCTGGGTCTCGCCGCCAAGAAGCTGAGGTTCCATCCCTTCCAGCAGCGAGCCCTGGGCGGTGGTCACGCATTGGATCGACCGGGCGGCCTGCCCCTGGCAAAGCAGCTCGTCAAAGGCAAGTTCCAGCCCGGCCACCCCGTGGCCCTCCCCGTCCAGATAGCCGATGAGGTGTTCCGCAATGGGCGCCGGAAAATACCGGTCCGGCACAGTGTAGGTGTAGATGCCCACGTCGGTCAGATCCCGGTCCACCTGGATGAGAAAGGGCGCCAGGGCATTGCGCTTGGAATACAGATAGGCCTGCTCGCTGTAGGGCACATAGCGGAACAGTTCCGCATAGCTGCTCTCCCCCGGAATGGACAGCGCATAGTAGCGGCTGCCGTAACGGGTCAGGCTGCGGCCCTCACAGTCGTAGATACCGCCCCGGGGCTGTTCCAGCGTGAGGGTGGTGACCGTTTGGCTGGCAGCCGCCTGGGCGTACTGCTCATTTTGAGCCAGCAGAAACAGCCGCCCCTGTACGATGGAAAAAGCCAAAAGCATCGCGCCGAACAGGGCGATCAGCCGGGTCTGTGTCATAAACCGCTCCCCTCCTTTGCCGCTGAGTATGGGCCGAGGGGCGGCGGTTTAGACGGTGCGGGGAGAAAAATCATAAAGCAGACACCGGCTGCCCGGCCAGGGCTTACAGCATGCCGTCCCGCAGGATGCCCTGATCCCGCAGCACTTTTTCCACCACGGTGCCCCGGATGGCCTTCAGCAGCGGCTTTTTAGCCAGTTCCAACGGCCCGGGCAGCGGGATCTCCAGCGGGGACTTGCCGTCCATCAGGCAGACGGAGCTTTTCAGCAGCTCCCGTACATCGTAAACGCTGCCCCACACCTCGGGCACGCCCCGGTCCACGCCCAGCAGGCCATAGACCGCTTCCATGGCGGTGCGCACCGAATACTCGGTGGTGAACACGGTGTCCCGGGGGGTATCGGCAAACTGGCCCAGGAAAGCAAAGTTCACGCAGCCGTCCGGGATGACATCCGGCCGGTCCCCCTTGGTCCGGGGCATAAAGAAAGCGGTGATGTAGGGCATCAGGGTGGGCACGCAGACGGCGCTGTGTTCCGCCAGCTCCGGGATCTGCTCTTCCGGCACGCCGATGTGGTACAGCCATTCCTGGGTGATCTCCCTGCCGGTGCATTCTTTCATGGGCTTTTTCACATAGTCGCCGGGCACGTCGGTGAACAGGCCGTAGACCCAGACGCACACTTTTTCGGGATCCTGTTCCTTGAACTGGCCCTGCCGGTTGATGGTCCAGCTCAGCAGCCATTTGGAGTCCTTGCAGCTCACAATGCCGCCGGTGACCACCTTGCCGGTGCGGGGGTCCCGCTTGCAGATGTTGGCGATGTACGGCAGGATCTTGCTGTCCAGGGTAGTAATGGTGGCGGATTCCCAGTTGGTTTTGGAGATGTCCGAGCAGAATTTTTCCGGATGGCCGAAGGCCGGGTCCTGTGCGGCCAGGTTCTTCCACAGGCTCCAGCAGCCGCTGGTGCGCACCTCCGCGTCCCCGTTGGGGGCGTGGTTCTGGTCGCCGTAGATGGTGCCCTCGGTGCAGCTGCCGTTGGTCACAAATACCAGGTCGTTTTCGGTGAGGGAGATGCCGGTCTCCTTGCCCAGCACCCTGCATTCGATGGCGGTGGCCACCTTTTTGCCGCCCCGCTGTTCAAACAGAACGTTGGTCACCTCGGTACCAAAGCGAAAGTCCACCCCGGCCTGTTCCAGATACTTCTGCATGGGCAGGATCAGGGATTCGTACTGATTGTAACGGGTAAATTTCAGGGCGCTGAAATCCGGCAGGCCGGCAATGTGGTGGATGAAGCGCTGGAAGTAGAGCTTCATCTCCAGGGCGCTGTGCCAGTTTTCAAAGGCGAACATGGTGCGCCAGTACAGCCAGAAGGTGGAGCCGAACACCTCTTCGTCGAACACGTCTTCGATGGTCTTGTCGTACAGATCCTCGTCCGGCGTCATGAACAGCTTGACGATCTCCATGCAGCCTTTCTGGCTCAGATCGAATTTTCCGTCGGTGTGGGCATCCTGGCCCCGGTTTTCCGTGGCCCGGCACAGAGAATAGTTGGGATCGTGCTTGTTGAGCCAGTAGAACTCGTCCAGCACCGAAGCGCCCGGCTTTTCCAGCGAGGGGATGGAGCGGAACAGGTCCCACAGGCATTCAAAATGGTCCTCCATCTCCCGGCCGCCCCGCATGATATAGCCCCGGCTGGGGTCGTAGATGCCGTCGCAGGCGCCGCCCGCCACGTCCATGGCTTCCAGGATGTGGATGTGGGAGCCGGGCATCTGGCCGTCCCGCACCAAAAAACAGGCCGCCGCCAGAGCGGCCAGGCCGCTGCCCACGATATAAGCGCTCTTCTCTTCCACCCCGTCGGGCTTTTCCGGCCGGGCAAAGGCTTCGTAGTTGCCGCTGGAATAGTAGATGCCCTTGCTGTTCTTTTCGTGTTTGCCCCGCTCGGTGTTGCGGTATTCCTGGGGCTGGGCCTGCCGCTTTTTGACCGGCAGCTGGCTGTTTTTCTTGTGCTTATGGGTTTTGGCCAAAGCCACGGCCACGCCTGCCCCGGCGCTGGCAAGACCTGCCGCCACGGTAAGTTTTTTCATCTCTTTGTTCATATCAACGACCGCCTTTCCATTGATCGAGCCGTTTGCACGGTTTTGTGTTTCGGTATCTCCATTTTACGCAGGCGGCACAATTTACAAAGAGGGCCTGGTGATAAAAAACTTATCACCGGGCCCTCTTTGTAAAGCGGTCATTGTTCCTGGGCAAAATTGCGGATGGCGTTAGCCATGCTTCCGTGGATGGTAAGGCTGAGCTTATGCACCAAAACGGGGTAGTCCTCGCTCATGCCATGCCGGATCCAGTCCAGCATGAGGCCCACAAAGCTGTATTTGTAAAAATCCGCAATGAAGGCCTTGTCGTTTTCGGAGATCGCGATCCCCCGGCTTTGCTCCTCCACCACCTGCCGCAGCAGGCCGTAGGTCAGCTGAAAGAGAAAGCGCTCCATCTGCTCCCGGCCGATGCAGCGGTAGGCGTTGAGCACAAAGGGCTTGTTTTCCAGCACTACTTCAAAGATCTGGCTGAGCCCCTCGGTCCAGGTATCATAGGTCTTTTTGCCCTGCAGCGCCCGGGAGGCATCCTCGATGCAGGCCCATTCCACCAGGTCGTAGATATCCTTAAAATGGTAATAAAAGGCCATGCGGCTGATGCCGCAGTCCTCGGTGATGTCCCGAATGGTGATCTTATCCAGCGGCTTTTTCAGCATCATCTTTTTCAGCGAGGCTTCCAATGCCTGTTTGGTGGTGTTCGTCATAGTGTTCTGCTCCTGCCAGCGGTCACAAGATATTCCTACAACAAAATTATACCGAAGATCTGGCATTTATCAATATAGATCGTACGCAACTTTTAATTCCGGCCACGAAAAAGGGGCTGTTGCAAAATGGAAATTGCGCAACAGCTCCTTTTTGAGTAAGAAAATGTCTGCGGTATGGCTAGGAAGGCGGATTTTTAGGAACATCCGGCAGGAAAACCTGCAGACAGGTATAGCAAAGCTGGGCTGCTCCCCAAAAGGAGGCCCGGCTTTTTTCGTTTTTTCAAATCGAAGAAAAATCTATTCTTTTTTCAGCGGAAAAAGATGC
>CASEVW010000196.1 GCA_949291395.1 uncultured Oscillospiraceae bacterium
AGCCGTTTTCCAGCGCCAGGCCGGGCAGCAGGGTGTCCGGCGCAATGGCGCTGCGCAGCACGAACACCCCGTCAAAGGCTTCCTGGCTGGTGCCGATCTGGGCCCACTGCACCGTCATGCCGCCGCCGATGGCCTTTACCACGCCGGGCACAAAGCGGATCTCCTCATTCAGATCCTCCGGGTGCTTGGCGGCGGCGAAGGTCACCTGGCAGCCGATGGACGCCAGGAAATTGGCCTCGTGGGCGGCTTCCGGCGAAAGCCCCCACACCAGCACCTTTTTGCCCCGGTAGAGCATGCCGTCGCAGGTGGCGCAGTAGGAGACGCCCCGCCCCAAAAATTCCGCCTCGCCGGGCACCGGCTTTGCCCGGGCCACGCCGCAGGCCAGGATGATGGCCCGGCTTTGCAAAATGTCGCCGCTGAAATTGATCATAAAGCTGTCGCCATTGGGCAGGATGTTGGCCACCCGGCCGTCCAGCGGCACCACGCCCAGCTGGGCCGCGTGGGAGACGAACTGCTGGATCATCTGGCTGCCGGTCACGCCGGGAAGGCCCAGATAATTGTCCACCCGTTCCGCCTTGGCCAGATAGCCCGGGGCAGCGCCCAGCACCTGCACGGTCTTGCCCCGCTGGCGCAGGTTGATGGCCGCCGAAAGCCCGGCAGGCCCGCCGCCGATGACGGCACAGTCAAAACGTTCCATATTACAAGTCCTCATTTCTGATGATTTTAAAAGTTTCATGTGCCTTTTATTATATCCCGCAAAGAGGCCAAAGAAAAGTGCGCCTGTCACAAGGGGCAGAAACGGCGGGGGACCTGCCGCTTTTTGGCAAAAAAGACCCCCAGAATGCGCCTTATGCCAAGCAGGGACAAAAGAGCACAGGCGGGGCAATTTTACCCCGGCACAAAGCAGGGTATAATGGGGGCCAGAACACACAAAGGAGGATGCGCCATGCAGTATGGCCATTTTGACGACCAGCGGCGGGAGTATGTGATCGACAGAGTGGACGTGCCCGTTTCCTGGACCAACTATCTGGGCGTGGAGGACCTGTGCGCCGTGGTGAACCATACCGCCGGGGGCTATCTGTTTTACAAAAGCCCGGAACACCACCGCATCACCCGCCTGCGGCCCAACGGCGTGCCCATGGACCGCCCGGGCCATTACATTTACATCCGAGACGATGACACCGGGGAATATTGGTCGGTGAGCTGGCAGCCCTGCGGCGGCCCCAAGGAGCAGTACCGCTGCCGCCATGGCCTGAGCTACTCGGTGTACGAGTGCAGCCGGGGCGGCATCCAGGCGGCCCAGACCCTGTTCATCCCCCTGGGGGACGCGGTGGAGCTGTGGGACCTGGCGCTGGAAAACCGCTCGGGCAAGCAGCGGCAGCTCAGCGTGTATTCCTATGCGGAATTTTCCTTCCACCAGATCCCCATCGACAACCAGAATTTCCAGATGTCCCTGTACTGCGCCGGCAGCCGCTATCAGGACGGCATCATCGACTACGAGCTGTTCTACGAGCAGGCCCATCAGTACATGACCGCCAGCTTTGAACCCGACGGCTTCGACTGCCTGCGGGACAGCTTCATCGGCCCCTACCGCAGCGAGACCGACCCTCTGGCGGTGGAACAGGGGGCCTGCTTTGACAGCTTTGAAAAGGGCGGCAACCACTGTGCGGTGCTGCAAAAGCAGCTGACCCTGGCCCCGGGCGAGACCGCCCGCCTGACCTGGATGCTGGGCGAGGGCGGCGTGGAGGAGGCCCGCCGGATGCGGGCAAAATACAGCGACCCGGCGGCGGTGGACGGGGCCAAGGCGGCCCTGGCGGAATACTGGCGCAACAAGCTGGACTGTTTGCAGGTGGACACCCCCAACCGGGAGATGAACACCATGCTCAACACCTGGAACCTGTACCAAAGCGAGATCAACGTGATGTTCTCCCGCTTTGCCTCTTTTATCGAAGTGGGCGGCCGCACCGGCCTGGGCTACCGGGACACCGCCCAGGATGCCATGACCATCCCCCATTCCAACCCGGGGCAGTGTGCGCTGCGCATCCGCCAGCTGATGCAGGGCCTGACCAGCCAGGGCTACGGCCTGCACCTGTTCGACCCGGCCTGGTTTGGCCCGGCGCCGGAAAAACCGCCCTACAGATCCCCCACCGTCATCCCCACCCCCGAGCGGGACAGCATCGTCCACGGCCTGGCGGATGCCTGCGCCGACGACGCCCTCTGGCTGGTGGCCGCCGTGGCGGAGTATGTGCGGGAGACCGGCCAGCGGGACTTCTGCCAGGAGGTCATCGGCTATGCGGACGGGGGCGAGGGCACCGTATATGAACACTTGAAGAAGATCCTGGATTTCTCCACCGAACAGGTGGGCAGCCACGGCATCTGCAAGGGCCTGCGGGCCGACTGGAACGACTGTTTGAACCTTGGCGGCGGCGAAAGCGCCATGGTGTCGTTTTTGCACGTGTGGGCTTTGGGCCATTTTGTGGACCTGGCCCGGGCGCTGGGCCAAGCGGAGGACGCGGCCCGGTATGAAGCCCGGCGGCAGGCGGTGATCGGAGTCTGCCAAACGCAGCTGTGGGACGGCGACTGGTACATCCGGGGCATCACGGCGGACGGGCGGCGCATCGGCACCCACACCGACGCCGAGGGCCGGGTGCATCTGGAGAGCAATACCTGGGCGGTGCTGTCCGGCGCTGCGGGGCCGGAAGAGGGCCGCAAAGCCATGGATGCGGTGGCGGAATACCTGTACACCCCCTGGGGCCTGCGGCTGAACGCGCCTTCCTACACAAAGCCGGACGACGCCATTGGCTTTGTGACCCGGGTCTACCCGGGCGTGAAGGAGAACGGCTCCATCTTCAGCCACCCCAATCCCTGGGCCTGGTGTGCCGAGGCGGTGCTGGGGCGGGGCAGCCGGGCGATGCAGTTTTACAACGCCCTCTGCCCGGCGGCCCAGAACGACAAGATCGAGACCCGCCAAAGCGAGCCCTATTCCTACTGCCAGTTCATCATGGGGCCGGACCACACCGCCTACGGCCGTGCCCGGCATCCCTTTATGACCGGCAGCGCCGGCTGGAGTTACTACGCCGCCACCCGGTACCTGCTGGGGGTGCGGCCGGAATTTGACGGCCTGCGGGTGGATCCCTGCATCCCGGCGGACTGGAAGGGCTATGCCTTGCGCCGCGTCTGGCGGGGGGCGGAGTATCACATCCGGGTGGAAAACCCCCTCGGCGTGGAAAAGGGCGTGGCGGCAGTGAGCTGCAACGGCAAGCCCTGCGCCGGGGGCCTTGTGCCCGCGATGCCGGCGGGCAGCGTGAACCAGGTTCTGGTGACCATGGGCCCGGCGGAAATTTAAAAGGAGGAAACGAGATGAACGTGCGTTTCGGCACCGGCGGCTGGCGGGCCGTGATCGGTGACGGGTTTACCAAGGCGAACGTGCAGCAGCTGGCGGCGGCGCTGGCCGACCGGATGCAGCAGGAGGGCGTGGCCGAGCGGGGCTTTCTCATTGGGCACGACCGGCGCTTTTTGTCCGAACAGGCGGCGGTGTGGGCGGCGGAGGTGTTTGCCGGGGCGGGCATCCACTGTTATCTGATCCACCGGGATGCCCCCACGCCCCTGATCATGTATGCGGTGAAATACTACGACCTGGCCTACGGCCTGGCGGTGACCGCCAGCCACAACCCGGCCATCTACAACGGCATCAAGCTGTTCACCCGGGGCGGCAGGGATGCGGACGAGCTGATCACCTTCGAGCTGGAAAAGGCCATGGAGGAGCGGGAGGCGGCGGGCATCCCCGCACCGGTGATGCCCTACGAAGAGGCGGTGCGGGCCGGGCAGATCGAGACCATCGACCCCATCAACCCCTACCTGGATTCCATCATCCGGTCCATCAATATGGACGCCATCCGGGCCAAGCGGCTGCGGGTGGCGCTGGACCCCATGTACGGCGTGTCCCGCACCGCCTTGCAGACCATCCTGCTCACTGCCCGGTGTGATGTGGATGTGATCCACGAGCGGCGGGACCCGTTGTTCGGCGGGCGGCTGCCGGCCCCCAACTGCACCACCCTGGCGGCGCTGATGGATTTTGTGCGCCACAACCACTGTGACCTGGGCATCGCCACCGACGGCGACGCCGACCGGCTGGGCGTCATCGACGACCAGGGTGAATTTTTGCACCCCAACAAGATCCTGGCGCTGCTGTATTACTATCTGCTGCGCTATAAGGGCTGGCGGGGGGCGGTGGTGCGTAACATCGCCACCACCCATCTGTTGGATAAGATCGCGGCGGATTTTGGCGAGGAATGCCACGAGGTGCCGGTGGGCTTCAAGTACGTTTCCGGCAAGATGGCCCAGACCGGCGCGCTGATCGGGGGCGAAAGCTCCGGCGGGCTGACGGTGCGGGGCCACATCCAGGGTAAGGACGGCATCTACGCCGGCTGCCTGCTGGCGGAGATGATCGCCACCACCGGGCGGCGGCTGTCGGACATTTACGCCGAGATCGAGCAGCGGTACGGCAGCTTTGTGATGGAAGAGCGGGACTACCGGTTCTCCCAGGAGGAAAAGGAGCGGGTGCGGGGCGTTTTGCTCTGCGACAAGCTGCTGCCGGACTTTGCCAGCCCGGTGCGGGACGTGAGCTATGCCGACGGCTGCAAGGTGTATTTTGAAAACGGCGGCTGGATCATCGCCCGCTTTTCCGGCACCGAGCCGCTGCTGCGCATCTTCTGCGAGATGAGCTGCCTGGAACAGGCCCGGGAAGAAGCCGACCGCATGGCCGCTTTTTTGCAGCTGCGCTGACGAAAAGTTAAAGAATATGGTTTTCAACAAACAGCCCGCTAAAAGTATTACTTTTGGCAGGCTGTTTGTGCTATAATCGAATAAAAAGCGAACAAGTAACAGAAAAAGGGGCGGAACAGCGCAATGAAACAGCGTGAACGAAACAAGCAGCCATCGCTTTGGGTGCAGATCGCCCGTGTGGTGCTCATCTGCTGGCTGCTGCCGGTGATCATGATGCTGGTGGTGCTGGCCTGGAACCTGCAGGCCATCGTGGGCCAGCGGGCGGAGGAGAGTTTGCAGCGGCAGTTTGCCACCACTTTGCAGATGTGCACCGAACGGCTGGACAGCGCGGTGCAGGCCTCCCGCCTGGCCTCCTACGACCCCACCATCCGGGACGCCTGGCTGCAATACCGGAAGGACGGCAATTTTGCCGCCTTTTACCGGGAGGCAAAGGTTTTTCTGAACCGGCAGTACCAATCCGACAGCCGGTTTTTGTACACCGTGTTCCTGCTGCCCCAGGAGTGCGGCGGGGCGGCGCTGACCACGGTG
>CASEVW010000197.1 GCA_949291395.1 uncultured Oscillospiraceae bacterium
ATGCGCTCTACCGACTGAGCTATAGCAGCAAAATGGCGACCCGGATGGGGCTCGAACCCACGACCTCTAGCGTGACAGGCTAGCGTTCTAACCAACTGAACTACCGGGCCATTTGCTTTGTGCCGCATCAGCGACGTTGTTTATTATACGGGATGCAAAGCAAAAAGTCAACACCTTTTTTCCATTTTTTTCGAATTTTTTCAAAATTCTTTTTTGCGCCCTTTTTGGGGCATCCCCTTCCCCTTTATGATATAATGTAAAGTACCACAAATCACAAAAGGCGGTGTCAAAGGCATGAACATCACGGCACAACAGCTGGCGGGCGCGGACTGCGGCCGCCGCTATGAAAAAGAGTACATCAACAAATTCCGGGACTGCCTGTCCTTCTACCGGGACGGCAAGGTACGCTTCGAGCGCTTTTGCTACGGCGAGGGCGCCTGCTTCGTGTTCGGCGTCTGGGCCAGCTTAAAGCCGGACGGCTCCCTTGCCTACCAGGAACCCTTCGACCCTCTGGTGGACCCCTCTGCCCTGCCCCGCACCCTTACTGGCCGGGAGGGCGACACCCTGTATTTTGACGATCAGCGCTGGAAATGGGAGCTTGTCTCGGATTTTTCGTCCGATGCCAAAAACGGCTACACCCCCTTTAAAATAAAGCTGAAAAAGCTGCTGGGCCGCTGACCGGCCCTTTTCCTCACTCCAAAAAGCTCGCCGGGCACGCCGCAAACTGCGGCTCCCGGCGGGCTTTTTGCGCGCCTTTTGGCTTTTTTCAAATTTTTTTGCGTTATAGGATTGACAACTGTGTATATAACAGTATATACTGTATATGTCATATATGTACAGTCTGGCAAATCTCAAGAAAAGAGGAATACTGATGGAGATCTACATCAGCAATTCCAGCCCAAAGCCCATTTACGCCCAAATCACCGACCAGATCCGGGCCGCCATCTTTGACGGCCAGCTCAAGGAGGGCGATCCGCTGCCCAGCATCCGGCTGCTTGCCAAAGAGCTGCGCATCAGCGTGATCACCACAAAACGGGCCTACGAAGATCTGGAAAAAGCCGGCCTCATCAACACGGTACCCGGCAAAGGCTGCTTCGTTGCGCCCCAGAACATGGAGCTGCACCGGGAGGAGACCCTGCGAAAGGTGGAAGGTCACCTGCAGCAGGCGGTGGATGCCGCAGCCGCAGGGGGCGTGAGCAAGGCGGAGGTGCTGGCCACACTAAACCTTTTATTAGAAGGAGACTGATGGTATGGACGCTGCCATTCGCGTGCAGGGACTCTGCAAACATTACAAGGATTTTTCGCTGCAAAACGTTGACCTGACGGTCCCCACCGGCACCATCGTGGGCTTTGTGGGGGAAAACGGCGCAGGCAAGACCACTACCCTCAAAGCCATCCTGGGGGCCATCCGCACCGACGGGGGCCGCATCCAGGTGCTGGGCTGCTCGGATCCAGCCCGGGTGGACCGCTCCCAGATCGGCGTGGTGTTCGAGGACTCGTTCTTCTACGAGACCCTCACCCCCCACCAGGTGGACCGAGTGATGAAGAGCATCCAGCCCCAATGGGACAGCGGCGAGTTTGCCCGCCTGCTGAACAGCTACCAGCTGCCCAAGGATAAGCTCATCAAGGACATGAGCAAGGGCATGCGGATGAAGTTCCGGCTGGCCACCGCCCTGGCCCACCGGCCCCGGCTGCTGATCCTGGACGAAGCCACCAGCGGCCTGGACCCGGTGATCCGGGGCGAGGTGCTGGACTACCTGCGGGACTACATCCAGGACGAGAGCCACAGCGTGCTGATGAGCAGCCACATCACCAGCGACCTGGAAAAGGTGGCGGATTCCATCGCCTACCTACACCAGGGCCGGATGGTCTTTCAGATGGACAAGGACGAGCTGCTGGAACGCTACGGCGTTCTGCGGTGCAGCGCCGCCCAGCTGGACGCGCTGGACAGCCGCCTGAAAGTAGCCACCCGCAAGACCGGCTTCACCTGTGAGACGCTGGTCAGCGACGCTGACAGCGTGCGCCGGGCCCTGCCCGACGCAGTGGTGGACCGGGCGAGCATCGACGACATCATGCAGTTTTATACCGGGAGGGACGCACAATGATCGGCCTGATGAAAAAAGACTTTTACATCCTCTGGCACGCTTACCGCAAAAACCTGGCCCTGGTGCTGGTACTCTACACCGTCATGGCCATTGCCATGAACGCCAGTTTTATGATGTTTCTTTTTTCCTGGATAACCGGCTTTTACATCATCGGCAGCCTGAGCATGGACAACTACTCCAAGTGGGATCTGTACGCGGTCAGCCTGCCGGTGAGCAAAAAGCAGATCGTGGGGGCAAAATTCCTGCTCATCGCCATTGCGCAGATCCTCAGCTTTGTGCTGAGCGCGGTGATCTGCCTCCTGCTGACCCTGCTGCAGGGCCAGCCGCTGTTGGAAAACCTCATTTCCTCTGCTGTTGTCTGCTTTTTCTGTCTGGTGTATTTTGGCATGACCTTTGCGCTGGCTTACCGCTTCGGCGTGGAAAAATCCCGCACGGCCATGCTGCTGGTGGCCATGGGCATCTTCGTCCTGCTGATGGCCGCAGCAAACTTTGGCCTGTTCGATGCCCTGGCGGTGGACCCCACCCTGCAATGGCTGCTGTTCAGCGACCCCGCGCCCCTGGTGCTGACCATCGGCTTCCCGGTGGTGTGCGTGGCGCTGTACCTGCTCTGCTGGGGCATTTCCACCGCCATTTACAGCCGCAAAGAGTTTTGATCGGATCAGGAGGGCTTTGTTATGAACTACGATCCATCTTCCCATCTGGGCAGCCGGTTCCGCATCACCCACAGCGAGGGCGCCGCCCGGGGCGCTTATGTCATCGTGGACAAGGAGACCGGCGTGAACTATCTGTTTGTAAAGTTCGGCGCCGCCGGCGGCCTGACGCCCCTTCTGGGCCGGGACGGCCGCCCCGTGATCACCCCGCCGGAACCGTTCCGTTAAACTCTCGGGCAAAGTATAAACTTTTTGTGAATCCCCTTGCAGTTTTTTCCAAAAAGGTGTATATTATATTAGCACTCAGTAATGCCGAGTGCTAATCTTTTTTTGTTTTACAATACATTTTGATACAAAGGGAGCGTTTTATCATGGCTGTTAAGCAATTCAAAGCGGAAAGCAAAAAGCTGCTGGATATGATGATCCATTCCATCTACTCCAACAAAGAGATCTTTCTGCGGGAGCTGATCTCCAATGCCAGCGACGCCATCGACAAGCTGTATTTCAAAAGCCTGACCGACCACAGCGTCACCACCAAAAAAGAGGATTACAAGATCCAGCTTGACCTGGACAAAGAGCACCGCGTCATCACCCTCACCGACAACGGCATCGGCATGACCCGCGAAGAGCTGGAGAAGAACCTGGGCACCATCGCCCGCAGCGGCAGCCTGGACTTTAAAAAGGACAACAAAGCCGACGACATCGACATCATCGGCCAGTTCGGCGTGGGCTTCTACTCCGCCTTTATGGTGGCCAGCCGGGTCACCGTGATCAGCCGCGCCTTTGGCAGCGACCAGGCCTGGCAGTGGGAAAGCACCGGCGCCGAGGGCTACACCATCACCGAGGCGGACAAAGAGGACGTGGGCACCAAGATCATCATGGTGGTCAAGGAGAACGCCGAGAACGAAAACTACGACGAATTTTTGGACGAGTACAACCTGGTGCACATCGTGAAAAAGTACAGCGACTATGTGCGCTACCCCATCCAGATGTACCGGGAAAAGACCCGCGCCAAGGAGCGCCCCGCCGACGCCGGTGAAGACTACCAGACCGAGTACGAGACCTACACCGAGCTGGAGACCCTGAACAGCATGGTCTCCCTGTGGAAGCGCAGCAAGAGCGAGGTGTCCGACGAGGAGTACAACCAGTTCTATAAGGATAAATTCTACGACTTCACCGACCCCGCCCGGGTGATCGTGAGCCGCACCGAGGGCACCGCCACCTACAACGCCCTGCTGTTCATCCCCGGCCGCGCCCCCTACAACTATTACAGCCGGGACTACGAAAAGGGCCTGCAGCTGTACGCCTCCGGCGTGCTGATCATGGACAAATGCGCCGACCTGCTGCCCGACCACTTCAGCTTCGTCAAGGGCATCGTGGACAGCCAGGACCTGAGCCTGAACATCAGCCGTGAGATGCTGCAAAAGGACGGCCAGCTGAAGCTGATCCGCAACAGCCTGGAAAAGAAGATCAAAAACGAGCTGAACGCCATGAAGAACAACGACCGGGAAAAGTACGACGAGTTCTTCAAGAGCTTTGGCCGCCAGCTGAAATTCGGCTGCTACGAGGGTTACGGCGTTCACAGCGACCTGCTGAAGGATCTGCTGATGTTCTACAGCGCCAAGGAGCAGAAGCTCATCACCCTGCAGGAATACGTGGACAAGATGCCCGAGGAGCAGAAGTTCATCTACTACGCCGCCGGCGACTCCACCGAGCGCCTGGCCAAGCTGCCCGCCGCCGAGTTGGTGCTGGACAAGGGCTACGATCTGCTGCTGCTCACCGAGGATGTGGATGAATTCTGCCTGCAGGTGCTGCGCCACTACGGCGAGAAGGACAAGGAGAAGGAATTCAAGAACATCTCCAGCGGCGACCTGGGCCTGGAAAGCGAAGAGGAAAAGAAGGCTGCCGAGGAGGCCAGCGAGGCCAACAAGGACCTGTTCGAGGCCATGAAGAACGCCCTGGGCGACAAGGTCAACGCCGTGCGCCTGTCCACCCGTTTGAAGAGCCATCCGGTATGCATCTCCAGCGAAGGCCCCCTGAGCCTGGAGATGGAAAAGGTGCTGAACTCCATGCCCAACACCGGCGACATGCCCGCCCCCAAGAGCCAGAAGGTGCTGGAGCTGAACGCCAGCCACCCCGTTTTTGAGGCGCTGAAAAAATTACAGGCCGACGGCGACACCGAAAAGCTGGGCAAATACGCAAACATCCTGTACAACCAGGCGCTGCTCATCGAGGGCATGCCCATCGAAGACCCTGTGGCCTATGCCCAGGCCGTCTGCGAGCTGATGCAGTAAGCATTTTCTCCCCCGCAAGCAAGCAAAACACCCCGCCAGAGCGGCCGCAAAGGCCAGCCCCGGCGGGGCGTTTTTGTTGAAGTGATATGTAATAGTGAAAATGCGCAAAGGGAGCTGGCAGCGTCAGCTGACTGAGGGATCGTGTCCGGCAGCTGTCAGCTTACCGGAACTCGGCCGATCCCTATGCCCGGGGGTTCTGTTTATGCTTCTTTCGGCAGTTTGCGGCGCAGCTCCCGCACGGCAAACACCATCAGCACTCCGGCGCACACCGCCGCGGCGGCGCAGGCGGCGGGCATGGTCAGCCAAACGCCGTCCAGCCCCAGCAGCCGGGGCAGGATCAGCAGCCCGATGCCCGGCAGCACCAGCGCCTGCCCGATGGCCAACACCATGGCAAAGGAGGGCCGGTCGATGGCGGTGAAGAAGGAGCTGCTCACGATGCCGCACCAGCTGAACAGGTAGGACAGCGAGAACAGCCGCAGCGCCCACACGCTCAGCGCCAGCAGCTCCGGCTGGCCCGGCTCGATGAACAGGCTGGCCAGCGGCTGGCCAAAGGCCCACATCAGCGCCATCGTGCCAACGGACACAGCAGCCCCCAGCAGCTGCACCCGGCCCTCCAGGGCAAAGATCCGTCCCCGGTTTCTTGCCCCGTAGTTGTAGCTGAGGGCGGGCTGCATGGAATCCCCCATGCCCAGCAAGATGGATTTTACGATGCTGTCGATGTACATCACCACGCTGAACGCCGCCACCGCCTGGTAGCCTCCCAGGGCCAGCAGCGCCCCGTTGAACAGCATGGCGCACACCGATGAGGAGATGTTGGCGAAAAACTCCGAGCTGCCGTTGGCAAACAGGTTCAGCACCTTGCGGGGGCGCAGCACCGCCCGCACAAAGCGCAGCGGCTGGCCGCCCTTCACAAAGGGCCAAACGCTCACCAGCGAGCCCGCCGCAATGCACAGGCAGGAGGCCAGCGCCGCTGAGGCCACGCCCCAGCCCAGTACCCCCACGAACAGAGCATCCAGCAGGATGTTCCCCAGGCTCACCAGCACGTTCATCCACATGCTGTACCGCACCTTGCCGCAGATGCGCAGGTAGTTGTCCAGGGCAAAAAAGCACAGCAGCAACGGCGCGAACAAGGCGTACATCCGCATGTATTCCACCGCCTGGCTGGCCACCTGGCCCTCGGCACCCAGCAGCCGCACCAGCCCCGGCGAAAGAAAATAGCCCAGCAGGCCCACGATCACCGAGATGACCTCGATCATCACGCAGGAAAAGGAAAAGATCCGGCTGGCCTCCCGGTAGTCCCGGCGGCCCAGCTGGATGGAGATCTGCACCGATGAGCCCACCGCGATCATATCCGACACCGCAAAACTGATCATGATCAGCGGCATCACCAGGTTGATAGCCGCCAGGGCGCTGGCCCCTATGAACTGCCCCACAAAGATGCCGTCCGCAATGGTATACAGCGAGGTGACGCCCATGCTGACCATGCTGGGCAGCACGCATTTGAAAAACAATTTGGTGGGAGCCATCTGGCCGAACATCTGTTCGTGCTCCCGTATGGTATCCATAAGTTCCTCCTTCGTTTTCGCGCCTTGGCACGAAATCTTGCACAAAAATCATATGCCTTTTTATCATACCGCAGCGGGTGGGGGGGAAGTCAAGGCAAACCCGTCGACCTTTTATAAACAGAAACCGTTCTTATTTTTTCAGCCCTGCTCCCCTGCCCTTTTCGGCGTAGGCAGGCCAGGGGCAAAGAAAAAGCGTTTGCACCGGGAAAACTCCTGGCGCAAACGCTTTTTTCATAAGTTTTTGGGCCTTGTCAGGCCATTGGCGGGAAGGCTCAGAACCGTTCCACGCCGCTTTCGGTCACACGGGCCATCACCAGCGGGGGCTGGGCCTGGGGAGCCGGGCCAAAGGTCAGGGCATTGCGGAACATCTCCTCCGCACCGTCAAACCGGCCCTCGTTTTCGGCGTACAGGGTGGCCAGAGGCTCGCCCGCCTCCACCCGGTCGCCGGTCTTTTTGTGCAGCACGATGCCCGCCGCAAAGTCGATGCTGTCCTCTTTGGTGATGCGGCCGGCGCCCAGCACCACACTGGCGTTGCCCACCAGCTCGGTGTTCATGCGCACCAGATAGCCGCTTTCTTTGGCCAGCACTACCCGGCTGTAAGCCGCTTGAGGGAAGTTAGCCGGGTCGTCCAGTACCGACACGTCGCCGCCCTGGGCCGCAAACATCTGTTTCAGCTTTTCGTAGGCCGCACCGCTGGCAACAGCTTCCTCCGCCATTTTGCGGCACGCTTCCAGGGTGCCCTTGCCCGCCAGATACAGCATATTCGCCGCCAGCTGGTAGCACACCTCGGTCAGATCGGCCGGGCCGCGGCCCTTCAGTACCTCCACCGACTCGGCCACTTCCAGGCTGTTGCCGATGTTATGGCCCAGAGGGGTGTCCATATCGGTGATGAGGGCGGCCACCTTGCGGCCGTTGTGCCGGCCGATGCTCACCATGGCCTGTGCCAGCTGGATGGACTCCTCCAGCGTTTTCATGAACGCGCCGTTGCCGGTCTTCACGTCCAGCAGGATGCAGTCCGACCCGGCGGCCAGCTTTTTGCTCATGATGGAGGAGGCGATCAGGGGCACGCAGCCGATGGTGGCGGTCACGTCCCGCAGCGCGTACATTTTTTTATCCGCCGGGGCCAGGTTGCCGCTTTGGCCGATAACGCTGATGCCGATCCGGTTCACCTGATCGAAAAAGCGCTGCCGGTCCAGGGCGGTCTCGGTGCCGGGCACCGCTTCCATCTTGTCCACGGTGCCGCCGGTATGGCCCAGGCCCCGGCCGCTCATCTTGGCGATTTTCACCCCGCAGGCCGCCACGATGGGGGCGATGACCAGGGTGGTCTTGTCCCCCACGCCGCCGGTGGAGTGCTTGTCCGCTTTCACGCCGGAAATAGCGGAAAGGTCCACCATATCCCCGGAGTGGGCCATCACGTCGGTGAGCTGGGCGGTCTCCTGCTCGGTCATCCCTTTCAGGTAGATGGCCATCAGCAGGGCGCTCATCTGGTAATCCGGGATCTGGCCGTTGGTAAAGCCCATCACGGCAAACTCCAGTTCTTCCCGGCTCAAAACGCCGCCGTCTCTCTTTTTGGCGATGATATCAAACATACGCATAAGGCCGCAGCCTCCTTTGCTTGATTATTTTGCTTTGATATAGGGCTTGCCGTTGGCAGCAGGCACATGGGCCTTGCCCACGAACAGGATCAGCACGATCACGGTGACTACATAGGGAATCATGGAAATCAGCTGGGCCGAGATCAGCGCGTTGCTGCCCACGACCACCCGGATGCCGGAGCACATGCCGAACAGCAGGCAGGCGATCATAGCGCCCTGAGGCCGGAACTTACCAAAGATGACCGCCGCAATGGCGATGAAGCCCTGGCCCACGATGGAGGTGGGGCGGAACTGGTTCATGGTGGCCATGGTCACGCAGGCGCCGCCCAGGCCGGCCAAAAAGCCGGAGATGCACACCGCGCCAAAGCGCATGCGCAGCACGTTGATGCCCAGGGTATCACAGGTCTCGGGATGCTCGCCGCAGGCCCGCAGCCGCAGGCCGTAACGGGTCTTATAGAATACGAACCACACGAAGATCAGCACGATGAACACCAGATAGGTGGTGGCGTAGGTGGAAAACACGTTCTTCATGAAGTTGTCCCACACGGTGCCGCCGGTGAAGGTGTCGGCAAACAGGGTGGGGATCTTGCTGGTGGAATCCAGGGGGGCGGTGTCCGAAGAGTTGAACAGCGCCTTGGCCAGCAGCACCGCCACGCCGGGAGCCAAAAAGTTGATGGCCGTGCCGGAAATGGTCTGGTCCGCGTTCAGGTAAACGGTGGCCAGCGCGTGCAGTGCGCCGAACAGCATGCCCGCCAGGCCGCCGCAGATAAAGGACAGCCAGGGGTTGCCGGTGTAGTGACCGGCGGCGGCGCCCACAAAAGCGCCGATGGTCATCATGCCCTCGATGCCGATGTTCACCACGCCGCTCACCTCAGAGAAGCAGGAACCCATGGCCGCAAACAGCAGCGGAGGCGTGAACAGCAAAGTGGCGTAAATGATGACGCCCAGATTGTTGACGATCATATCCATTATTTTGCCTCCTCCTTCTTTTTGCGTTTTTTCACAAAGCGGAACACATGGGAAATGGCGATAAAGAACACGACCGTGCCCATGATGATGTTGACCACCTCAGAGGGTGCGCCGATCAGGTTCAAACGGGAACCGCCGTACTTCAGCGCGCCGTAGAACAGGCCGGCAAAGAACACGCCGACAGGGTGGGAAGCGCCGATCAGCGCCACGCTGATGCCCTGGAAGCCGAAGCTCTCCTGGGCGGTGAAGATGCTGATACGGCCGCCCATGCCCAGCAGCTGGATCGCGCCGCCCATGCCGGCCAGCGCGCCGGAAATGGCCATGGCGATGTAGATGGAGCGGTTCACGTTGATGCCGCCGTACTCCGCCGCCGAGCGGTTGAAGCCCACCGCTTTCAGCTGGTAGCCCAGGGTGGTCTTTTCGATGATGACGTATACCAGGATCACGGCGATCAGCGCCAGCACGATGCCCCAGTTGGAGGCCGGGCACAGCGCCTCCAGCCAAGCCTTGGGGAACAGGATGCGGGCGGCATCCTGCACGTTTTTGGTGGCCTCGGCGTTGCCCTCGTTGTGGATCGCCGGCAGGTCCGCGATGTAGTTGGACAGATAGAAGGCGATCCAGTTGAACATGATCATGCTGAGCACCTCGTTGATGCCCCATTTCACCTTCAAAAAGGCCACGATCAAGCCCCAGGCGGCGCCGGCCGCCACCGCCGCCAAAAAGCACAGCGGCACCAGGATGAAGGAGGGGGCGGGCACCAGGATGCCCACCACGCAGGCCGCCATGGAACCCATGACGAACTGGCCCTCGGCGCCGATGTTGAACACGCCGGTGCGGAAGGAGAAGGCCACCGCCAGGCCGGTGAAGATCAGCGGGGTGGCGTACACCACGCTGTAGGCCATGTTCCGCACGCTGCCGAACACGCCGTCAAACAGCTTGGCATAGGCTTCTGCCGGGCTGATGCCGATGGGCAGCAGGAACAGCGCGCCCACCACAAAGCTGAGCAAAATGGAAAACAGCGTTACAAAGAACTTGCTGTTAAAAAACTTTTCTAATTTATTCATCCGCCTTACCTCCTGCCATCCACAGGCCAAGGGTATTTTCGTCCGCGTCTTTTCCAGGCAGACTGCCGTTGATCCGCCCGTCAAAGATCACGTCGATCTCGTCCGAAAGGCTGATGATCTCGTCCAGCTCAAAGGATACCAGCAGCACCGCCTTGCCTTTGTTGCGCTGCTCCACGATGTATTTGTGCACATACTCAATGGCGCCCACGTCCAGGCCGCGGGTGGGGTTCACCGCGATCAGCAGATCCTTGTTGTTGGTGACCTCACGGGCGATGATGACCTTCTGCTGGTTGCCGCCGGACAAGGTGCCCGCCGGTTTGTTCATGCAGTCACGGGGGCGCACGTCAAACTTTTCAATGGCCTCCTGGGTGAACTGGTTCACCTCGTTCATCTTGCGGATGCCGTGCTTGGAGAAGCGCTCGTCGGCAAAGTTTTGCAGCACCATATTGTCGGCCACGCTGAAATCCAGCACCAGGCCGTGCTTCTGCCGGTCCTCAGGGATGCTGGAGACCCCGTGCTCGAAGCCGTAACGGGGGGTTTTGTTGAACACGTCCACCCCGTTCACGGTGATGGCGCCCTTGGTGGCCTTGCGCAGGCCGGTGATGCACTCCACCAGCTCGCTCTGGCCGTTGCCGTCCACGCCGGCCAGGCCCACGATCTGGCCCTTGCGCACCTGCAGGTCCAGGCCTTTCAGGATCTCCACGCCGCGGTAGTCCACGGCATGCAGTTCCTTCACGTCCAGCACCACGTCGCCGGGCTGCTGCTCCTGCTTGTCCACCCGGAAGTTCACGTTGCGGCCCACCATCATGCTGGCCAGGTCGTCCTCGCTCACATCGGCCACCTTCACGGTGTCGATGTACTTGCCCATCCGGATAATGGTGCAGTAGTCCGCCGAGGCCTTGATCTCCTTCAGCTTGTGGGTGATGAGGATGATGCTCTTGCCGTCCGCCGTGAGGCTGTGCATGATGTCGATCAGCTCGCTGATCTCCTGGGGCGTCAGCGAGGCGGTAGGCTCGTCCAGGATCAGGATGTCCGCGCCGCGGTACAGCGCTTTCAGGATCTCCACACGCTGCTGCATGCCCACCGAGATATCCTCGATCTTGGCATCAGGGTCTACGGCCAGGCCGTATTTCTGGGAGATCTCCTGCACGTTTTTGCGGGCGGTGGCCATATCCAGCACCACGCCCTTGCGGGGCTCCATGCCCAGCACGATGTTCTGGGTCACGGTAAAGGGCTGCACCAGCATAAAGTGCTGGTGCACCATGCCGATGCCGGCGCTGATGGCTTTTTTGGGGCTGTCCATATGGATCTTCTGCCCCTTGATATAAATCTCTCCCGAGGTGGGCGGGTACATGCCGTACAGCTGGTTCATCAGCGTACTTTTGCCCGCGCCGTTCTCACCCAGGATCGCGTGGATCTCACCCTTGTGTACCTTCAGGTTGATGCCGCTGTTGGCGGTAAACTCACCAAATTTTTTGGTGATGTTTTTCATGTCCACCACAACAGTGTTCAGGTCCAGATGTGGATTGTCCAAAAATAAGCCTCCTTCTCACCCGCCCGGCGCGCCTTTCGGCCCGCACGCACCGGGCCGAGCGGTATCAATTCCAGGGTCTCTCCCGCCGCCTTCTGGCTGGCGGCGGGGAGGAGTCTGGTGTAAGGCGGACGTTTCAGCCCGCCTTGCTTCTTTGGTTTTTGTTCGGCAGTCAAGTGACCACCACGTCACGGATGCCTTGCTGGCGGGCCAGCTGGGCCAGCTGTGCAAGGTATTCCTCCGTGGGCTGCTGCAAGCGCTCTTTTTCCGCCTGGCGCACCCCCATGGGGCGGTAGCAGATGATCTTGTAGCGCATGGGATGCAGGTCCTGATAGCGCGCAGCGATGGCCGAAGCCTCCCGCACCGCCCGCTCGGCGTCGAACAGGCCGGGGCTGACCACCGTGCGCAGCTCTTCCAGTTTGCCGGCTTTTGCCAAAAATTCCAGGTTAGCGCGCACCACGGCGTTGTCCACGCCGGTGACCTGCTCATGGTCCTGGCTCGTCCAGGCTTTCACGTCCAGCATCACGCCGTCGGTCACTTCCATCAGCTGGGGGTCTTTGGAAAAATCATAGCTGCCGTTGCTGTCCAGCAGGGTGGAAAGGCCCTCGGCCTTGGCCAGGCCCAGCAGCTCCACCAAAAAGTCCCGCTGCATCGTGCACTCGCCGCCGGAAACGGTGATGCCCCGGATAAAAGGCATATTCTTGCGCACCTGCTCCATCACCTGGGCCGCCGTCATCCGGCGCACCCGGGGCGAAGAGCTGTTGGGGCAGTGCTTGAAGCAGGCGTCGCAGAACACGCACTTGTCGTAGTCGTACGTCACCTGGCCGTCCTGCATGCGGAGCGCGCCCACCGGGCAGACGCTCACGCACTGGCCGCAGTTCACGCAGGTGTTGATGGTCTCGGGATTGTGGCAGTAAGCGCAGTTAAAGTTGCACCCCTGCAAAAAGATCGCGGTGCGGTTTCCCGGCCCGTCCACCGAGCTGAACGGGATGATCTTATTCACCAGTGCCTGCATCTCAGCGCACCCGGCGGTCCAGGATATGGCAGTTGCGGGAAGCACCCAGGCCCAGGCCGGTGGTGTTCTGCAGCACATTGTGGCCGGCGGCAAGCTTCTCCATCTCGGAGCGTTTGACCAGATAGCCGGTGACACGGATCACGTCGCTGTCGTTGCGGTAGAAGCTCAGGTAGCGGATCTCCTGCTCGAATGCGCCCCGCACGATGTCCAGCACGAACTTGGGGTTCTTGTGCACGGTCAGGTCCACCGGGAAGATGTCGCCGGTGCCGGAGGGGAAGTATTTGTGGAACAGGTTGATGTTCTTCAGATGGTCGATCAGCTCCTCAGGCTCCTCGCCGATGGGGATACGGGTGCCGGGGCTGCTGTGCTGGTCGGAGTCCAGGCCCACCTGGGCATGCAGCAGATAGTGGCCGTCGGTGCCCTCGCAGTAAGGCGCGGGATGGGCGTTGCAGAAGTCGTTGATCTGCTCCATGATCTCCACCGCCAGCTTGTCGGCAGCCTCGCTGTGGCCAAAGCGGCCCTCGATGCCCTCTTTTTCCAGCAGGTCGTTGACGCATTCCGCCATGCCCACCAGGCCGAACATGGCGCTGAAGCGGTCACGGTGGATCAGGCCTTCCAGAGCCAGGAAGTTGCTCTCGAAGAAGCCGCTCTCCTCCACCACAAAGCGCACCCGCTCGTCCATGTAACGGGCCATCACGTCCATCACATAGGGCAGCTGGTTCTCCTTGAAGTCCTGAATGTTCTTGCTGCGCTTGGCGATGCCGCCCAGCAAAAGACGGCACAGGGTGTAAGAGCCGCCGCCCTTGTGCAGGCCGTTGTAGCAGCTGGCGATGCAGTAATCGTCGCCCAGCTCAGAGCGGAACATCCGGTCGTTGGCAAAGCTGGGCTTTGCGGAATGCAGCGCGCACTCGATGCCCGCCAGCACGAACTCATCGGGAGTCTCCTTGCTCACCCGCATGGTCAGGTTGGGCACGGCGTTCTCCAGCTCGGCTTCCACCTGCATCAGCAGCAGGCCGGCGCGGGTCATGGTGGGGCCCACGTTGGCGTGGCAGAAGGAGTCCAGGATGGTGCGGTCCACGCTGGTGAGGAACAGGCGCAGGGCCTTTTTGGCGGTCTCGTCATCCACGTCCTTCACAAAGGGCTCCAGCAGCAGGTCCAGATCGCCAATGTACACCGGGTAGTTGGTGATGCTGGGCACGTTGTGGTACAGGATCTGCAGCGAGTTCAACGCCTCCCACAGGTCCTTCGGGGGGTCCAGCTGCAGGAAGGCGCTGCCCTGCTTCATGAACGTTTCGTAGTCCGGGCAGATGTAGCGGGGCCGGTAGGGCGCATCGCCCTCAAACAGGTTGCAGATGCACCGGTCCTCGGGGTCGCAGCGCATCAGCTCGTCCAGGCCTTCGGGCTCGTCCAGCACGGTCATAAAATTCTCCGCATGGCG
Organism: uncultured Oscillospiraceae bacterium; assembly: GCA_949291395.1. Lineage (GTDB taxonomy): Bacteria > Bacillota > Clostridia > Oscillospirales > Ruminococcaceae > Allofournierella. The sequence goes on from CASEVW010000197.1 coordinate 14,227, forward strand.
GGCCAGATAGGTCACTTTCTGCTCGTGAGTGGCGGTGGGGTCTTTCAGGGTCGCAAGGATCTCCTGGCGTTTCGCCTCCACGGTTTCCATCGAAATGCTTCGCATTGTAACAATGCCTCCCTTTTTTCTTTCCAATTCTGCAAGTATCGCACGCCGGCATGGGTTTGCCAGCTTTTCTTCCGCTATTATTGTATCAAAAAGGCCGCCTTATTTCAACACAGAACAAAATATTCCTACTGCCTTGGCCAAAATTTAGCGGCCGGTTTTTTCGCCTTTTTTCTCTGCCGTTTTCCGGCTGTTTCTCCCCTGTTCCTTCCCGCAAAAAAGCCGCACACTGCAAGCAGTGTGCGGCTTTTGCATACGAAAGGACCTTTGCTTACTTCAGGGTGAACAGGTCGCCGCCCAGCTCTTCGGGAGTGGCGGGAACAGTGATCTCACCGGCAATGATCTTGGCCTTGGCGTCCTCAACAGCGGTCAGGATCTCCTCGCTCAGCAGATCGCGGGTGGGGGCCAGGTCAACGCCGCCGTTCTCCAGGCTGTACAGGTGTACGCCGGGGGTGAAGGTGCCGTTCAGCACGGACAGAGAGATGTCCTGGGCGGCAACGTCCACGCGCTTCATGGCGGAGGTGATCACGGTCTCGGGGGCCAGAGGAGCCTGGTCGGTGTCAACGCCGATGGCGTAGATGCCGTTGGCCTTGCAGGCCTCGATCACGCCGTTGCCGGTAGCGCCGGCAGCGTGGTAGATCACGTCAGCGCCGTTGGTGATCATATCGGTGGCAGCGGTGTTGCCCACGGTGGGATCGCCGAAGCTGTTGGCGTTGAACTGCAGCACGGTGGCGTCGGGGTTAGCGGCCTTAACGCCAGCGATGAAGCCGCAGGCGAACTGGTTCATGGAGTCAGACACCATGCCCTGCACGTAACCAACGGTGTTGGTCTGGGTGGTCATGCCGGCCACCAGGCCCACCAGGTAGGAAGCCTCGTTCTGAGAGAACATCAGGCAGGCAACGTTGGGCAGGTCGATGCTGGCATCGTCCACGATGGCGAACATCTGATCGGGGTTGGCCTCGGCAGCAGCCTTGGTGGCCTCGGCCAGCATGTAGCCAACGCAGATGATCAGGTCGGTGTCCTCGCTCAGGTAGGTCTCAATGTTGGCGCTGTAGTCAGCGTCGGTCTTGGACTCCAGGTAGCTTACGGAAACATTGGGGTTCTCGGCAGCCAGAGCCTGCAGGCCTTCCCAGGAGGTCTGGTTGAAGGAGCGGTCGTTCACGCCGCCCACGTCGGTGATCATGCCCACGGTGATCTGCTTGTCAGCGGTAGCCTCACCAGAGTCCGCAGCAGAGGTGGAGGTGTTGCCGGAAGCAGCCGGAGTGGAGGTGGAAGACGCACCGCCACAGGCGACCATGGAGAAAGCCATGGCAGCCGCCAGTACGATCGAGATCAGTTTTTTCATGATTCAATCTCCTTTGTTGAATGGTGGAAACCGCCCCCACGCAGAGGCGGTTTTTGAGGACCTCTTTTCACCAAGGCCCTCCGATATCTATTTTATTATAGCCGCCAAACCGATAAGTTTCAATGATTTTTGCAAAATTAAAAGCATTACAATTTGTTTACATTGAACAAAATAAGTCACACTTTTCTGCGCTTCTCATTTCAGGTCCCGGGGACCGAAATCGTAGGGCAGCAGCTGGCCCAGGGTCACCTCTTCCCAGCTGTCCGCACCGGTGACCAGCAGGATGGGCATGTCCAGCTCGCAGAACTCATTGAGCGCCTGGCGGCAGACCCCGCAGGGCCCGGTGACCGGGAAGGGCTCGCTCTGCCCGGCGGCAGCGCCCACCACAGCCAGCATGGAAAACTCCCGCACGCCCTCGCTCACCGCCTTGAACAGGGCAGTGCGCTCGGCGCAGTTGGAGGGGGTGTAGGCGGCGTTCTCGATGTTGCAGCCGGTGAACACCCGGCCGTCCTTTGCCAGCAGGGCCGCCCCCACCTGAAAGTGGGAGTAGGGCGAATAGGACATCTGCCGGGCCTTTATGGCAAGGTTTGCCAGTTCCTTTTTGTCCATGGTCACACCTCCGCGCCCAGGGCCACCTTCATCATGTTGGTAAAGCTGTTCTGGCGCTCCTCGGCGGTGGTCACCTCGCTGCTGACAAAGCTGTCCGAGATGGTCAGCAGGCAGGCGGCCCGCTTGCCCAAAACGTTTGCGTTGTGGAACAGCGCAAAGCTCTCCATCTCCACGGCAACACAGCCCTTCTCGTCCCGCAGGATCTCCCAGTAGGTGGGGTCCTTCCGGTCGTCGTGGCGGTAGAACACGTCGCTGGAGTGGATGGTGCCCTCCACCAGGGGGATGCCCAGCTTGGCGGCGCTGGCCCGCAGGGCGTCGCACAGCGCGGCGCTGGGCTTCAGGGTGTCGTCGGTGCAGCCGTTCTGGGTCTTGGCGTAGCTGCTCTCGGAGTAAGCGGCGGTGGCCAGCACCACGTCGTACACCTTGGCCTTGTCGGTGTAGGAGCCGGCAGAGCCGATGCGGATGATGTTCTCCACGCCGTACTGGGTGTACAGCTCATAGGAATAGATGCCGATGGAGGGCATACCCATGCCGCTGCCCATCACGCTGATGGGGCGGCCCTGGTAGGTGCCGGTAAAGCCCAGCATGCCCCGCACGTCGTTGAACTGCACCGGGTCTTCCAAAAAGGTCTCGGCGATGAATTTTGCCCGCAGGGGGTCGCCGGGCATGAGAACGGTCTTAGCGATCTGGCCTTTTTCAGCCTTGTTGTGAGGGGTAGCCATAGTGTCATGTCTCCTTTTACGTTGATTGTTATTCCAGGCAGCGGTCCCGCAGGCGCGCAAGGTCCTGGGGGCCGATGCCGTATTCCGCTGCAAAATAGTCTTCGATAACGGGGTATTTTGCGTCGATGGCGGCCAGAACGGCCTCCATGTTTTCCCGCCGCACGCCGCCCATGGCTTCCATCATGGGCTTTAACTGGGGATTTTCCTCCACGATGTGGCCGTAAGCCTGGGCATAGTCCCGGCTGGCTTGGGGGCGGCAGGTGTTGGTGAGCAGGAAATCCTCCATCACCGTCTCCCTGCTGGCGCCCAGGGCCAGCAGGATCAGCGCGGCGGCCACGCCGGTGCGGTCCTTGCCCGCCGAGCAGTGGAACAGCAGGGGCAGCTGATCGTCCATGATCTCCCGGAACATGGCCCGGTAAGCCTCGTTGTTAAAGGGCAGGCGGGCGTAGATGAGGCCCAGCTCCTCCCCCAGGGCTTTCAGGCCCGCCGGATCCAGCTTCAAAAAGCTGTTGGGGTCAAAATTGCGCTCGGTGCCGTCCGGGTTGAGGATAGCGCTGATCCGGTGATAACGGATGCCCTCAAATTCCGGGTCCGGCTCGATGGCCCGCTCCTGGCTGGAACGAAGATCGCAGATCACCTTGATGCCTAAGTTCTCGAACCGCTGCCGGTCCGCCGGGGAGGCGATCTGGCACAGCGCCCCGCACCGCCAGAACAAGCCGTGCTTCACATGGCGGCCATCCATGGTGGGCCAGCCGCCCAGCTCCCGAAAATTTTCCGCCGTTTCAAAGGGCAGCGGCGTGCCCGGTGCCTGTATCATCCCAATGCTCGTTCCTTTCGTTGTATTTTATTCTGCGGGCCGGATACGGCCCGGTCAGTCCTTTTCCTTCACCAGGCCCAGCCGGTAGGCTTCCACCAGCAGTTTCAGGTCCTCCACGTTGGCGGCTAGCTTGCGGCCCTCGTCGGTGTCCCCCACCAGCATCCGCTTTTCGATGGTCTCGAACACGTCCACCGAAGAGGCGATGTCCCGGTTGTCCTGGATGGCCTTTTCCACGCTGACAAAGGGCTCGTGCTGCCGCAGCGACAGCCCCCGGCTGTTGTACACCAGGGTGTACCCGGCGATGCCGGTCTTTTCGTGGTAGGCCCGGCAGAAGCCGCCGTCGATGACGATCAGCCGCCCGCCGCCCTTTACCGGGGTCTCCCCGTTGGCGGCCCGCACCGGCACATGGCCGTTGACGATGTGGCTGTGGGTCTGGTCCAGGCCGAACTCCGCCAGAATGGCCCGGGCCATCTTAGAGTCGTTCACATGGCGGTAGTAGGGGTTTTTGGTCTCCACATGGGTCTCCGGGTCGTCCACAAAGAGCCGTTCAAAGGTGGTCATCTTGTCCCGGCCGTACAGGGGCGACAGCTTGCCGCACCATAAGTACCACAAAAAGTCGCAGCCGCTCTGCCATTCCTCGCTGCCCTCGGGGGCAAAAAAGCCCCGGCGGGCCCGTTCGTCGCAGTAGTCCATCAGCGCCCGGCCCGCATAGCCGTGCTGCTCAAAGGTCTCCACTGCAAAGCTGCCGCTCTCGGTGAGGGGCACCGCGCCGTGGAACAAAAGGTTGCCGTTTTCAATGTGGTACACCCCGCCTTTGGCGAACAAAAAGCGCACGTGCCGCTGCAATTTTTCGCTTTCGGTAAAGCTGCGGCGCAGCGCCTCCAGCACCTCGGTCTCCTGGCGGGTGAGCCGGGCGGGGTCCGCCGGGTTCACCGTGGGGAAATCGTCGTCCACCAGGGGGTAGACCTTGCCCTCGATCTCCACCGTGCCGCTGCGGTAGTCGATGCGGCGCAGGAAGTCCCGCCCTTCCAGCTCAAAGTCCGGGTTGCGGTCGATGACCTGGCACTCCAGCTTGAACATGATGATGGAGATGGCCTTGTGCATCCGGGCGGTGCGGATCAAGTCGCTGCGGTGGTAGGGGCCACGGCTCTCGTTCACCTTGGGGTAAAAATGGTGCATGTCACAGTCCCGGTACTCGTTTTCGGCAAACAGGGCCAGAGGCCGCAGGTTGATGCCGTAGCCGTCCTCCAACGCTTCCAGGTTGTTGTAAGCCAGGGTGGTGCGCAGCACGGTGGCGATGCAGATGGGGCTGCCGGCGGCGGCGCCCATCCACACCACATCGTGGTTGCCCCACTGGATGTCCACCGAGTGGTGGTTCATCAGCTGTTCCATGATCTGGTCCGGCCGGGGACCCCGGTCGAAAATGTCTCCCACGATGTGCAGCTTGAACACCGCCAGGCTCTTGATCAGGTTGCACATGGCCTCGATGAAGTCGTCCGCCTGGCCGATGTCGATGATGCTGGCCAGGATCTGGTCGTAATAAAACTCCTTGTCGTGGTCCTCAAAGTGGGCGTGGAGCAGCTCGTCCAGGATATAGGCGTAGTTTTTAGGCAGCCGCTTGCGCACAAAGCTGCGGGTGTGCTTGGAGGACACCATCCGGCAGACGTCGATGAGCCGGTAAAGGGTCATGCGGTACCAGCCGTTCAGGTCAGTCTGGCGGGCTTTCAGGTCCTCCAGCTTTTTGGCGGGGTAATAGATGAGGGTGGCGAACTCCGCCCGCTCCTCCGCCGGGACCGACGGCCCCAGCACCCGGTCCACCTTTTCCTTGATGACGCCGGAGGCATTGTTCACGATATGGGTGAACGCCTCGGCCTCGCCGTGCAGATCGCTCATAAAGTGCTCGGTGCCCTTGGGCAGTTTCAGGATCGCCTGCAGATTGATGATCTCGCTGCATGCGCTGGCGATGTTGGGATATTCCCTGGCCAGCAGGGTCAAATACTTGATATTTTTGCGCACCTCGGCAGTTTTTCTCTGCACGGGCAACGCCTCCTTTCACGTGACAAAAAACCTGCCCACGCGGCCAAAACTGCAACTCTCGTGGACGATAGGCACTACTATTATACCAGCTCATGCAACAAAATGGTATAATTACGCATCAAAAATATCAAAAACCGGTTTACCAGCCGTGGCCAGAGGTGTGAGGCGCTGCGCATCCGTAATTTATACTTGTGCTATAATAGCCGTACAACGGCTATTATAGCACAATCAAGCTAAAGTATGGTATAGTATTTGCAAGTTGTATTTTGAACGGGGCCTGCCCCCGTTGGTTTGGAGGTCTTTGCGTGCATATCCCCACATCCTGTACCCTCTGCCCCCGGAAGTGCGGCGCCGACCGCACCCGTGCCCAGGGCGTCTGCGGCGCGGGCGGTCAGCTGATGGTGGCCCGGGCGGCGCTGCACCACTGGGAAGAGCCCTGCATCAGCGGCAGCCAGGGCAGCGGCACGGTGTTTTTTTCCGGATGCAGCCTAAAATGCTGCTACTGCCAGAATTATAAGATCAGCCACGAGGGCCTGGGCAAAGCCATCGACAGCGCCCGCCTGGCCCAGATCTTTTTGGAATTGCAGGCCAAAGGGGCCCACAACATCAACCTGGTCACCGCCACCCAGTGGCTGCCCTGGGTGCTGGAGGCCCTGCAAGCCGCCCGGGCCCAAGGCCTGACCCTGCCCATCGTTTACAACACCGGCGGCTATGAGACCCTGGAAACCGTGAAAGCCCTGGACGGGATCGTGGACATCTGGCTGGCGGACGTGAAATACGTGTCGGCAGAGCTTTCCGCCCGGTATTCTGCTGCGCCTGATTATTTTGCGGTGTGCAGCCAGGCGGTGCGCCAGATGATCCAGCAGACCGGCGCGCCCCGCTTTGACGAAAATGGCATCCTGCAAAAGGGGGTCATCCTGCGGCACCTGGCCCTGCCCGGCAGCCTGGCGGACTCCAAGGCCGTGCTGGACTTTATGGCCGGCCTGCCCAAGGGCAGCTTTCTGCCCAGCCTGATGAGCCAGTACACCCCCTTTTACAAGGCCGCCCAGATGAAACCGCTGGACCGGCGCATCTCCACCTGGGAGTACCGGCAGGCGGTCAACTATGCGGTGGACCTGGGGCTTTGCGAGGGCTATATGCAGCAAAAGAGCAGCGCCAAGGAGGAGTACACCCCTCCTTTTGATCTGGAGGGCGTATGATGGGAGAGATCTTGAGCCTTTTGTACCTGGCGGTGTTCCTGGCCGCCGGGTGGGCCCGTGCCCGCCGGACGCTGCCCGGAGCGGGCGTGGAGGAACAGACGGTGTTCACCGCCGCTTTCGGCCTGGTGCTGCTCACCGGCCTGCCCGCCCTGTTCGCCCTGGTGCTGGGCTTTGCCC
>CASEVW010000198.1 GCA_949291395.1 uncultured Oscillospiraceae bacterium
CAGGCTGCGGCCCAGGGGCAGGGCCACAACGGCCACCACCGCCGCTGCCGCCAGGGGCAGGGCGGCCTTTTTCCACAGGATGGCCTTTCGTTTGTGGAAAACCGGGCCGGTGTTTGACTGCTCTTGCAGCGCGGCTTCCATTTTTTGCAGGGTATCGGCTTTCCAGGCCTCGCTGGCGGTCACTTTTTCCATGGCTTCGCGGTAGGTATCGGAATGGGGCATGTCAAAAGTCTCCTTTCAGCGCGGTTTGCAAGAGCTTCCGTCCCCGGGCCAGCTGGCTCAAAACGGTGTTTTGCTTGATGTCCAGCAGCTGGGCGATCTCGGCGGTGGAATAGCCCTCGATGTAGTGCAGGTAGATCACCTGCCGGTATTTTAAGGGCAGGGCGGCCACCGCGTCCAGCACGGTGTTCTCCTGCGGGGTAAAGGGGGAGGCGAGCGTCTCCTCCAGCGGGGCGGTGTGGCGGTACCAGGCACTGCGAAAATGGCTCTTGCACCGGTTGATGGTGCACCGCAGCAGCCAGGCCTTTTGGTGCTCGGCGGATTCAAAGGCAGGTGCGGTGCGCACCAGCGTGAGAAAGACCTCCTGGGCGATGTCCTCGGCGTCCTGCTGGTTTTTCACCAGGCCAAACGCTGCCCGCAGCACCATGTCGCCATAGCGCTCCACCGCCTGCTGCGGGGTGAGCGCCGGCAAGCAGACCGGTTCCATGGGTCGGCCCCCTTTCTGTTAAAAATACAAAATGACGCTTCCCATTATTGCACGAAAAAAGAAAAAATGCAAAATTTAGCAGGCAAAGCAGGCGAAGAACGGCTTTGTTTTGTGATAATGCACAAATTTAAAGCGATAAAGCAAGGCGCTTTTGCGGTTCTGCCAAAAAGAAGAAGCTGAGCAAATCGCACAAATATTTTGAATGCGCTATAGTAATTTTGATAAATAAGCCAATGTATTTGCTAGAAAAGCAAAGAATTTTCTATCGTCTTTCTGACCCAAAAGGCATACAATGAAACACGAAGAGCATCGCACAAACGATGCAGAACGATACGGCGTGAACGAGCCGAATCCAAAACAGGAGGAAAAAACCATGAAAAAGAAACTTGCACTGCTGCTTGCGTCGGTTATGGCTGTTGGTATGCTGGCCGGCTGCGGCGGCGGTACCAGCACTGCCACCAGCACCCCCGCTTCCGGCGCGGCTTCCGGCAGCACCGGCACTTCCACTGCCGCCAGCGAGCCCGGCACCGCCAGCGATATGCGGGTAGACGTGTTCTACTATGACTTCTCCGATATTTACATCTCCAGCGTGCGCACCGCCATGGACGAGCAGCTGAAGGCCATGGGCATCGAGCCCAACAACTGGGATGCCGCCGGCAGCCAGCCCACCCAGACCGACCAGGTCAACACCGCCATCACCGCCGGTTCCGACCTGCTGATCGTGAACATCGTGGAGACCTCCACCTCTGACCCCGCCAAGGACATCGTGGAAGCCGCCCGCACCGCGGACATCCCCGTGATCTTCTTCAACCGCGAGGTCGCTGACAACGAAGTGATCAACAGCTATGAGAAGTGCGCCTTCGTGGGCACCAACGCCCCCGACGCCGGCCACATGCAGGGCGAGATGATCGGCAAATACCTGCTGGCCAACTACGACACTGTGGACCTGAACGGCGACGGCACCATCTCTTACGTGATGTTCAAGGGCCAGGAAGGCAACGCTGAGGCCGAAGCCCGCACCCAGTACGCTGTGGAAGACGCCAACGCCCTGCTGACCGAGGCTGGCAAGCCCGAACTGGCTTACTACGATCCCAACGCCAGCACCAAGTATCTGGTGGACACCGCCGGTAAGTGGAGCGCCCAGGCTGCCAACGACTACATGGTCACCCTGCTGGGCTCCTACAACGAAGACAACAACAACATGGTAGAGCTGGTCATCTGCAACAACGACGGCATGGCCGAGGGCGCTATCTCCGCTCTGCAGAACGTTGGTTACAACCAGGGCGTGGACGAGAACGGCGAGCCCCTGTCTGTGAACATCCCCGTGTTCGGCGTGGACGCCACCGATTCCGCCAAGGCCCTGATCAAGGACGGCAAGATGGTCGGTTCCATCAAGCAGGACGCTGTTGGCATGGCCAGCACCATCAACACCCTGGTGAAGAACGTACAGGACGGCGCTGAGCTGATGGCCAACACCGACCAGTTCGTAGTGGACGAAGGCGTGGCCAAGATCCGCGTTCCCTACCAGATGTACGACGCTGCCACCCAGGAATAATGGGATGAGGATCTGACCGGATCATTCAACACACAACATGGCCCGGCGGGGCTGCCGGAAGGCAGCCCCGCCTTGCTTGTCGATGGAAACCACCGCTTCGGGCAGCGCCCGGAGACCGTTTCGGCCCTGCCGGGCCCCGACCGAAGCGGCGGTTTTGCAGCAAGAGAGGAGGAATCGTATGGACCAGCCGGCACTGCTTGAGATGCGTGGCATCTGCAAGGAATTCCCCGGCGTAAAGGCCCTGGACAACGTGGACCTTACCGTCCGCCCCGGCACCGTGCATGCCCTGATGGGCGAGAACGGCGCGGGCAAGTCCACCCTGATGAAGTGCCTGTTCGGCATCTATCACCGGGACGCGGGCACCATCAAGCTGGATGGAAAGGACGTTGACTTTAAAAGCGCCAAGGACGCGCTGGAAAACGGCGTGGCCATGGTGCACCAGGAGCTGAACCAGGCCCTCACCCGCAGCGTGCAGGACAACCTGTGGCTGGGCCGCTACCCCAAGGTGGCGGGCATCATGGTCAGCGAGAGCCTGATGGCAAAACGCACCAAAGAGATCTTTGAGGAATTGGAGGTCACCGTAAACCCCAAGGCCATCATGTCCACCCTGCCGGTCTCCCAGCGGCAGATGGTGGAGATCGCAAAAGCGGTATCGTATAACGCCAAGGTCATCGTATTCGACGAGCCCACCTCGTCTTTGACCGAGACCGAGGTAGAACATCTGTTCCGCATCATCAACATGCTGCGGGACAAAGGCTGCGGCATCATCTACATCTCCCATAAAATGGAGGAGATCCTGCGCATCAGCGATGACGTGACCATCATGCGGGATGGCCAGTGGGTCGCCACCCGCCCTGCCAAAGAGCTTACCATGGATGAGATCATCCGGCTGATGGTGGGCCGCGAGCTGACCAACCGTTTCCCGGAAAAGACCAACAAACCCAGCGACGTGATCCTGGACGTGCAGCACATCAAGGGCAAATACACCCGCTTGAAGGACGCCACCTTCCAGCTGCGCAAGGGCGAGATCCTGGGCATCGCCGGCCTGGACGGCTCCGGCCGCACCGAGGTGCTGGAGAACCTGTTCGGCGCCATGACCCGTGAGGGCGGCACCATCACCCTGCACGGCAAGGAGATCCGCAACCGGACCCCCCAGGAGGCCATCAAAAACGGCTTCGCCCTGCTCACCGAGGAGCGGCGTGCCACCGGCATCTTCGGCATCCGGGACATCAAGGAGAACACCGTGATCTCCAGCCTGAAAGACTATTTGCAGCATCATCTGTACTTAAGCGAGGGCAAGATGCGCAAGGATACCGACTGGGCCATCCAGGCCATGCACATCAAGACCCCCAGCCAGCGCACCCAGATCCGCTCGCTGTCCGGCGGCAACCAGCAGAAGGTCATGTTGGGCCGCTGGCTGCTCACCAAGCCCGAGATCCTTTTGCTGGATGAGCCCACCCGCGGCATCGACGTGGGCGCAAAGTACGAGATCTACCAGCTGATCATCAACCTGGCGGCGGAAGGCAAGGGCGTTATCATGGTATCGTCCGAAATGCCGGAGCTGCTGGGCGTGTGCGACCGGATCCTGGTCATGTCCGGCGGCCAGGTGGCGGGCGAAGTGGATGCCCGCAACACCAGCCAGGAAGAGATCCTGACCCTGGCGGCCAAGTATGTGTAAAGAGGAGGAGATCACCCAATGAGTAAGTCGTCCAATGAACTGGCGCTGAAGGCAAAACGCCTTGACGCAAAGCAGGTGGGCAACGCACTGCTGAATAACGCGCTGATCATCATCATGCTGCTGGTGGCCGCCTATGTGGCCGTTACCCAGCCCGCTTTCCTGACCCCCAGCTCGCTGATCAACCTGCTGTCGCTGACGGCAGCCTACCTGCCGGTGGCCCTGGGCATCGCCGGCTGTATCGTGCTCACCGGTACCGACCTGAGCGCCGGCCGTATCGTGGGCATCACCGCCTGCGTGTCGGCTTCGCTGCTGCAGGCCACCGACGCGGCCAACAAAATGTGGCCCAACATCGGCACCCTGCCCATCCCCCTGGTCATCCTGATCGTTGTGGGCATCGGCGCTGTGGTGGGCGCGTTCAACGGCTTCTTCGTGGCCAAGTTCAAGCTGCATCCCTTCATCGTGACCCTGGCCACCCAGCTGATCCTGTACACCATCCTGCTGCTGTACGTGCAGCAGGGCAACAACAAGGGCATGGCCATCTCCGGCCTGGATGAGGGCTACCGCAACTTCGTTGTGGGCAACCCGCCCCTGCTGAGCTTTGCCGGCGGCAAGATCCAGATCCCCAACTACGTGATCTACGCCGTGCTGCTCACAGTTCTGATGTGGTTCATCTGGAACAAGACCACCTTCGGCAAGAACATGTTCGCCCTGGGCGCCAACGAGGAAGCTGCCCGCGTATCCGGCGTTAACGTGTTCGCCACCACCATCGGCGTGTTCGCCCTGGCGGGCGCCATGTACGGCTGGGCCGGCTTTGTGGAATCCGCCCGTATCGCTTCCAACACCGCCAACACCGGCGTGAACTACGAGCTGGACGCCATTGCGGCCTGCGTCATCGGCGGTGTGTCCTTTGTAGGTGGTATCGGTAAGATCAGCGGCATCGTCATCGGCGTTATCATGCTGCGCCTGATCTTCGTGGCCCTGCCCCTGGTCGGCATGGACCAGAACCTGCAGTACGCCATCAAGGGCGGCATCATCCTGTTCGCCTGTGCACTGGATATGCGCAAATACCTGGTGAAAAAGTAAACACTGCTTTTGCAAAAACGGGCCGGCAAAACACCCTTTTCTGCCTGGCCCGGCAGAGGGCGGCCGTCCGGACAAAACAAACGGACGGCCGTCCTATTTTATTCGAACAAGATATGATATAATAGCCTCAATGTTATATCGCATCTTGTTAAAACGCCAGCCAGCTGGAGGAGGAAAACGCAATGGATGGTTATCGCATCCTGCTTGTGGATGACGAGGAAGAGCTGCGGGCCGGCATCCGCCGCAAGATCGACTGGGAGTCGCTGGGGTTCACCCTGGCGGGAGAAGCCGCCAACGGCGAGGACGCCCTGGAACTTGCCGAGCAGATCATGCCGGATGTGGTGCTAACGGATATCAAAATGCCTTTTATGGACGGCCTGACCCTCTGCCGGCAGCTGAAACAGCAGCTTCCGGCGGTGCGCCTGATCGTGTTTTCCGGGTTCGATGACTTTGAATACGCCCGGCAGGCCATCGGCATGAACGTGTTCGAGTATCTGCTCAAACCCATCATGGCCAGCGAGCTTTCCCAGGTGCTGGTGCGGCTGCGCCAGGATATGGACGCCCAGCGGGCCCAGCGGCAGGACATGGAAAAGCTGCGCCGCAGCTACGAGGAGAACCTGCCGGTGCTGCGGGGGCTGTTCTACACCCGGCTGCTGAACGGCCAGCTCAGGCCGGGGCAGATCCAGGAACGGGCCGCCCGCTACGAGATCGACCTGACGGGGCAAAGCTGGGCAGTGGCCCGGGTGCACGCCAGCAACCTGGGCGATGACCCGGACGAGCTGATCCTGCTTTCTTTGCAGACCTTTTTTCAGGAAAACCTGGCGGACAAAGGCTGGGAGAGCCACTGGCTGTTGTACGATGACGACCTGATCCTGCTGGCGGGCTTTCCCGGCCCGGCAGCGGTGTATCCGCTGCTGCGGGAGCTGGAACGGGTGCGGGCTTTGGCGGAAAAGCTGCTGGGCATGCGGCTCACCGTGGGCATGGGCCTGCCGGTGAACGACCTGACCCAGCTGGGCGCTTCCAGCCGGGGGGCCAAAAGCGCCCTGGACTACCGGGTGCTGCTGGGCCCCGGACGCACCCTGTACATTGGGGAACTGGAGCCCCGGCGGGACCAGGGCCTGACTTTTACGGAAGAAGACGAGCGCCGGTTGGTGAACGCGGTGAAGCTGGGCACCCCGGAAAAGGTGCGCCGCTTTCTGGATCAGCTGATGCAGTCCTCCCGGGGCGGGGTGTCGCTGAACCAGTTCCAGTGCTTCTTTTTGGAGCTGGTGGCCTGCCTGGTGAGGCTGGCCAGAGAGGGGGAAGTATCGCTGGAGGAGGCCTTCGGCCCGGACTTTCACGGCACCATCCAGCTGGCGGATTTCAGCAGCCCGGAGGAGCTGGGCCGCTGGGTGGAGGAGCGCTGCCTGCGTTTGCAGGAGCTTCTGCGCCGCCAGCGCAGCTATGCCACCTCCCACACGGTGGACAAAGCCCGGGAGTTCATTGCCCAAAACTATGCGAACTGCGACCTTTCGGTGGAGATGCTGTGCGACCATCTGCATCTTTCGCCGGCGTATTTTTCCACCCTGTTCAAGCGGGAGACCGGCATGAGCTTTACCGCCTATGTGACCAAGGTGCGCATGGAGGCCGCCGCCGTGCTCTTGCGGGACACCGAGGAAAAGACCTACCTGATCGCCGGCCAGACCGGCTATCAGGACCCCAACTATTTCAGCTATGTGTTCAAACGGCATTTCGGCACAAGCCCCTCCCGCTACCGGGCGGACCTGCAAAGCGGGGGCTAAGGGAAACGCCGGGGCCAGGCGGGAATGCTGCCCGGCCCGGACACGACGAAAGGGGGAGCTGTTTTGTTCTTTCGCACCCTGGCGGGGCGGGTCTCCCGCTCGTACAAGCAATTGAGCATCCAGCGCATCATCTCGCTCACCTTCACTGCTGTGGCGGTGGCGGGGGCGCTGTTCATCGGCCTGTCGCTGACGCTGCGGTATTCCGCCATGGGCAGACAATTGCAGGCCCAGGCCAGCCAGGAGGTGCTGGACCAGGTGAACCTGGCGCTGGACGGCCAGCTGCGCCGGATGCGGCATGTTTCCGACGCGGTGTATTACCATGTGATCAAAAATGCCGACCTGGACCAGGGCATCCCCACCGACAGCCTTTCGCTGCTGTATGAGGAAAACCGGGACAGCCTGGTCTCCATTGCGGTGTTCGACGCACAAGGCAGCCTGGTGGCGGCGGCCCCGCTGTCTGAGATGAAGCCCACCGCCCGCCCCATGGAGCAGGCCTGGTTTTCCAGCGCGCTGGACCAGATCGAGAACATCCATTTTTCCACGCCCCATGTGCAGAACCTGTTCCGCTCGGCGGAAAACAGCTACGATTGGGTGATCTCCCTCAGCCGCCAGGTGGAACTGACCCGGGGCGGCGCCACCCAAAGCGGCGTGCTGCTGGTGGACATGAACTTTTCCGGCGTGGAGCAGATCTGCCGCAGCACCACCCTGGCGGGCAGCGGCTATCTTTACATCGTGGACGCGGACGGCGAGATCATCTACCACCCCCGCCAGCAGCTGATCTATGCGGGGCTTTGGGAGGAGAACAACCAGGCGGATGCCCGCCTGCCGGACGGCACCCACTGGGAGGAATTCCAGGGGGCCCGCCGCCAGGTGACGGTGAAAACCGTGGGCTACACCGGCTGGAAGCTGGTGGGCGTGGTGCCGGGGGACAGCTCGGCGGTGAGCACCACCCAGATGCTGCTGTTTGCCCTGACGGTGCTGCTGTTCTGCGTGTTTTTGCTGGTGTTCGTGAACGCCCGGCTCTCGGCCCATATCTCCGAGCCCATCCGCCGGCTGGACAAGGCGGTGAACGAGATCGGCCCGGGCGGCCAGCTGCCCGATATCGGGGACGAGGGCTGCTACGAGGTGCGCCGGCTGGAGCGCTCCATCCGGGCCATGGTGTCCACCATGAACCATCTGATGGACGACATCGTGCGCCAGGAGGCGGACAAACGCCGCTCCGAGCTGGAGGTGCTGCAATCCCAGATCAACCCCCATTTTCTGTACAACACGCTGGATTCGGTGGTGTGGCTCACCGAGAGCGGCCGGTATGAGGACGCCATCCGCATGGTGACCGCCCTGGCCCGGCTGTTCCGCATCTCGCTGAGCCGGGGCAAGAGCATGATCCCCCTGGCGGACGAGCTGGGCCATGCGGGCCATTACATGACGATCCAGCAGATCCGCTACAAAAACAAATTCACCTTTGCCATTCAAAAAGACACCCCGGTGGAGGGGCTGTACTGCCTGAAACTCATCGTGCAGCCCCTGCTGGAAAACGCCATCTACCACGGCATGGCCGCAGCAGACGGGGACGGCCAGATCACGCTGCGGGTCTGGCGCGAGGGGGAGGACGTGTACATCGACGTGATCGACAACGGGCTGGGCATGCCGCCGGAGGTGGCCGCCAGCCTGCTGGACGAGGACCAGCCCCTGCCCCAGAGCAGCGGCTCGGGCATCGGGGTGCGCAACGTGCACCGCCGCCTCCAGCTGACCTTTGGGCCCCAGTACGGCCTGGAATTTTACAGCGAGCCGGATGAGGGCACCACCGCCCGCATCCATCTGCCGGCGGTGGACCATCCGCCGGAGAAGGACGGCAAAAAGTCCAATGGTATTAAGTCAAGAGGGTGATGCACGAAAACAACAGAAGAAAACGCCATAGGAGAGCTGTGTGAGCAGCAAAAAGGCAACACCAAACCAAGCCCTGCCCCTGAGAAATTTTGAAACAGGGCTATTTCG